>JAPUIP010000340.1 GCA_027296925.1 Candidatus Poribacteria bacterium
CGATGCGTACTTTTCCCTCACAGCTCCCTGTGCGGCAGCGGGCTATTCGCCGGAACTGCTGGGATTTGTCGGCAATTGCGCCGGTGCGATGATGGCACGAGTTCTGGGCAACAAGGAATCCGTTGACGCTGTGGCTTTGTATAAGTTCATTACGACGCTTCTGAAATGAAACCGTAAACCGGCCACAACACACAACCCAAATGGTGGGAATCGTGAATAGAGACAATACCGAATACTCCCCGCTGATCACGATCATCATGCCGGTGTACAACGGTGAACGATACCTTCGTCAGTCTATCGAAAGCCTCCTGAATCAGACATACGGGAATTTTCAACTGATCATCGTTGACGACGGTTCGACCGACAGGACGCCGGAGATTATCCAATCTTTCGATGATGCGCGAATCGAATATCATCGCCGAGCGGTCAACAAAGGCTATCCCTACCTCGATGACATGCTCCCGTTTGTGAAAGGGGCGTACATCACCGCAAGCACCGACGATGACCTTTTCGTCCCAGAGCGGCTCGAAATGCTTGTCAACTGTGTTCGAGAAGCGCCTGCACTCGATGCAGTCTTTGAGCGTGCCGCGCTCATCGACCAAGACGGTAACCCAGTTAGTGATTGGGCGATGGAGTTTGCGGTTCAAAATCCGGCGACCACGCCAGAGGAAGTTTTGCCGTTCATGTTCGCCGGGCATGCCTTGTCGGGCCTATTCATCCGAAAGGATTTCCTCGATCAATTGGGCGGCGCATTTGAGCAACGAGGCTTTGAAGCGGCTGGAGATTTTGCGCTCAATTTTGAGATTTTGAAACACGGCAAAGTCAAAATCGTTGATAAAACGCTGACGAAATTCCGAATACACAAAGATAACTACTCCAGAACGAGATCCAACGAAATTAGCGAAACGGCTGCCCGAATCATCAGCAAGAATCGAAGGGCGCTCTCGATTGAACAGATCTTCCCACAAATCTTGCAGGCGGAGTCGGAAAGGGAGGGAAATCGGATCAAAGCCCAGCGTCATTTCCAACTGGCGATGTATATGAACAGATATGGTACATTCCACTTTGTCAGTGAGTTAATCGAAATGGACCTGGAACGTGCGATCGCCGCCGATCCACAGCTTGCCGATGCGTGGCACGCCTTAGGGGTTATTCGATGGCGAGCCGCAACGGATGACATCACAGCGTCTTATGAAGCGCTGAAGGCGGCATGCAAACTGTCGGGTGGAAACCCTGAATTCCGAAAGAATTTTCAGGAGGTGGCGCATCGAACGGGTCGTGACGGCAAGATTGAAGGCGGCGCATTGAATTTAGAAGCAACATTGGAAAAATATCACCGCATCCGGACGCAATGGGAATATGAGACTGAAAAGGTGATAGCGAAGCGGGGAGATGCGGAAACGATTGAACCCAAAGGCCGGAAAGAGCAGCAGACCTCGCACCACGTCCCACGACCTCCGAAGTTCAAAGTCTTAGTGGTATCGAGTTTCTATCCAACACATCACGTCGATGCGGCTGATCTGATCTGCCAGAAGCTGTGTGAGTCTTTGAAAGCTGAGGGGTACGCCGTTCGCGTGATGACCTCTGACTTTGTCGCGCCATCGTATCAGAAATTCGGGCTGTATCCGATTCCGTATCCCGGCATTTACAGAGATTTGCGGCTGGAGTTCGATGATGATTCGCCGGCAATCCAGGAAGCATCCCCCGAAGTCAGCATCCATAACGCCTCGGTTGTGCAGGGGATTCTGCAGGATTTCTCACCGGATGTTATTGTCGGATGGAACATGACGCGATTCAGCGATGCGTTTTGGGCGGACATCACAGCACATGGAATTCCCACCGTTGAAAAGGCGCAGATCGTTTCTGCTGTTGATGTACAATCTGATGGGGTTGAAGCGTTGGGGGTGCTGCTTGAGCGTGCCATCCAGAATTTCACGCCGGATAAAGCGGAGGACAGGCGGGGTCTTGTTCCACCGGGCTCGAAACCTCATCCTACAGTGGCTTCTTCAATATCGCTGACCACTTCTGAACCGGATAAAGGAAAAATGAGAGAGGAGAAGGAATCAACGCACCGTGTCGATCTTCCCAAAGCCGAAGAGGATAAGCCGGCAGCAGATCGAGTGGGAGGGGGCCTGCAACCGGAACTTCTACCAGTGGTTTGGAGCGCTCCCGTGTTTGATCCGAGCGGCTACGCAGACGAAGCCCGGAATTATGTGCTTGCCCTGGACAAACATAGCGATATTCCCCTCCAACTCAATCCGATCCAGTGGAGCCACATCGAAACCGAACTGGACGCTGAAACACGGGCGGCTTTGGTTCGGCTGAGTGAGGTTCGCTTCGATTACCCCGCCATCGAGATTCAGCACATCTTTCCGACGCATTTTCGTCCCAATGTCGCAGCATTATACAACATTGGCCGCACCATATTCGAGACGGATCGACTGCCTGACGATTGGGTCGCCAGGTGCAATACGATGGACGAGATCTGGGTGCCGACCGATTTCAATCTGGAGACGTTTGCACGCGCCGGTGTGAAGCCCAGACTGTTCAAGGTCCCGGCGACGTTGCCGGTTGAGCAATACAATCCCGATATTGAACCGTTAGCGGTTAACGGTCGGCGCGGCTTCAACTTCCTTTCGATCTTTGACTATTCGCGCCGCAAAGGCTGGGATATACTGCTGCGAGCGTACTTGACCGAATTTCATGCCGATGAAGATGTCGCGCTGATTATCAAAACCTATTCGTCGATGGGGCTGACCGCCGGAGACCTGCGGATGGCTCTCCAGGGATTTATCCAAAATGAGCTTCAAATCTCCATGAATGAGATGCCCGAAATCATCATGCTCGACGCGATTCTGCCTGCAACTGCGATGCCGCGCCTGTTTGGCGCCGCAGATGCTTACGTCATGCCGAGCCGGGCGGAAGGTTGGGGACGACCGTACATGGAGGCGATGGCGATGGGGCTCGCGACAATCGGCACTCGCTGGAGCGGCAATATGGAGTTCATGACCGATGAGACGACCTATCTCATCGACTGCGATGTGGTTGATGTTCCCGAAGTCGCCTGGCGCGAGATTCCCACCTACCGCGGGCATCGGTGGGTCGAACCGAAAGTCGATCACCTCCGGCAACTGATGCGCCAGGTGTTCGAGAATCGGGAGGAAGCCAAGTTCAAAGGAGAACGCGCGCGGAAACACATTCTCGAAAACTACAATTGGCAGCGCACCGCAGAGATTATCGAAGGTCGAATCCGAGAAATCGCTCGTGAACGCAGATTTGTCGCCACACATCCCCCAACGGCAAAGCCGGTATTTTCGCACACCGCCACGCACCACGCACCACGCATCATCTGGGAAGGTACACAGTTTGTGCATCATAGCCTCGCTATT
>JAPUIP010000341.1 GCA_027296925.1 Candidatus Poribacteria bacterium
CGTTTTACACGACGAAGCCGCGTGGATTGGGGCTTGGCCTGGTCAATGTCAAAAACATCGTTGAGGGACACGGTGGCACAGTGCGTGTGGAGAGCAAAGTCGGCGCAGGAACGTCATTTTTCATTGAGCTTCCCTTTAGCTCGCATCCCATACATTAGCGCGTATTGACGAATTAAATACGGCGTGATCTGAGAATCGGCCCGACCTTGTCCGCGAGTTCGTCGACGCGCTCTGAGCACAAGTTTGCATTTTGTCGAAATCCGGTTGTCAATTGTTCGCAGCCGTGCTATAATTTCTCGATTACAATCTTCTGTTAGAAATTCCAAATTCTCAACTCTGGAGGGAATCAAAATGAAAGAAACGCGTCGGTTTCTCCTAATCGTGGGTGTGCTGACAGCATTGATTGCTGTGAGTGCGCAATCTCAAGACCAGACATGGTCATTTAAGGCAGAGGATATTGAGGCGTGCAGTTGCAACCTTTTCTGTAACTGCTACTGGACGACAACGCCACAACACGGTTTCTGTCGGTTCAATATGGCTTACAAAGTTTCTGAAGGTCATTACGGCGAAACGAAGCTGGACGGGCTGAAATTCTGGATTTCTGGCGATTTGGGTGACGATTTTGGTGATGGGGAAGCGGAGATCGTGCAGTTCGCCTTTGAGCCAGAAGCCACGCAGGAGCAGGTTGACGGTGTGTTGGCAATTTTGGGAGAACTCTTTCCCATCACATGGAAACAGGTAGTCGGTGTTGACCGCACATCGATTGAATGGAAGAATGCAAACGATAAAGCCTATGCCAAACGTGGTGATGGCAAGGGCGAAGTCGAACTCACATATGTCCTTGGCAGTGACGGCAAAACACCTGTTGTCATCAATAACCTCACCTACTTTGGCGCGAAAAAGAACAATGGCTTCCAGCTCGCTCGTTCAAAGCATAGTGCTCAAGTCGGCGAAGATTCTTTTGAGTTTGACGGCAGAACGGGGTTTTTCATTGAGATAGAGACCTCTGGTACGGTAAAGAAATAGTCACAGAAAGGCATTCGTAACACAGCGGCATCCCCGCAAGCTTTCACAAGCTGAATTGCCGGCGCTCTGCTGGAAGCAGAGCTACAAGCCGTGGTTGTTGATGCCGGTTTTCACTAGTGAAGAATCACGGTTTTCGGGGGTGGAGTCGAAACTTACGCCGCGATGTACTAGTGCGATAAAATTCGGGACGTTAGGCGTTACCTACCGGGCACGAAAACCGTGATGGGCCTACACACCCGTGCATTTATGCCCCCATGCACTAACGACGGCAAAGAAAAATCCCCCGAAATCAAGATATGTAACAGTCTTGTAGTGACGAATTCATTCGCTCAAAGAAGCCTGAAGTCGTCACTCCAAACGTAACAAAGTATTCGATGGATGCGACTGATGTTTTGCGCTATGGAACGAGCACGAATTTTAATCGCTGACGACGAACAAGCAACCTGTAGATACATCCATAAACAGATCCAGATGGAATCGTCGATTGATGCCACCGTGGATTTTGCCTATGACCGAGATGAGGCAATCGCCATGTTGGACGAAAATCCACCCTATGATCTACTTCTGGTCGATCTCTGGATGCCAGACGGACAAAGGGTTTTGGATAAAGACGCGGGGCTAAAGATTCTCAGGCAGAGCAACAAGCGACAACCTGTATCCCAAGCCATCGTCATCACTGCGAACAGTTCCTCGGAAACGGCACTCGAAGCCAGTGGATTGGGGATTTATGACTACATCAGTAAGCCGATTAACTACACTCACCTGATCGAAGTCATCAAAGAGGTATTGAGCCAACGAAATCACGAACCCCTGGATCAGGATTATCATGCGGCGATGGCGGATGATTATCAGATCGTCGGGAAAAGCCCTGCCATGATCGAGATGATGACAAAAGTTGGGCGGGTTGCCAAATCGGAGGCGGATGTCCTACTTTACGGTGAAAGCGGTACGGGAAAGGACTTTGTCGCCCGCGCCATCCATAAGCATAGTCCGCGTTGTGACGGTCCCTTTGTCGTCGTCAACTGTAGCGCAATTCCATCAGAGCTCATCGAGGCGGAACTGTTCGGGATTGGAAAACGGGTGGCGACTTCGGTCGATCAACGTCTGGGAAAGTTTCAGCAAGCGCACGGTGGGACGATCTTCCTCGATGAGATTGGAGATTTGAGTTTGGATATGCAGCCAAAACTGCTGCGTGTGCTCGACTACAAAGAGGTACAGGGAATCGGCGTGAAAACTCAACAGGTTGACGTGCGGATCATCGCCGCAACTAACCAAGACCTCCGGGCGGCGGTGACGGTGGGGAAGTTTCGCAGCGATCTCTACTACCGCTTGAAACCGGTGATTGCCCTGCCGCCTTTACGAGAACGTGAAGGGGATATTCAGTTGTTGGCATCCCATTTTCTGCATAAGTACGCTCGGACGCTTAAGCAGAAACGGATCTCCGGCTTTAGCGACGGAGTGCTGTCCGCATTTGAACGGCATAGCTGGCCGGGGAACGTTCGTGAGCTGGAAAAGGGAATCGAATACGCCGTTGTCACCTGTACCAGCCACCAAATCACGGAACGCGATCTGCCGCCAGAAAACTTTGACCAGCGTGCAGAATCAACCGCGCCAATCGATGATGATGATTCAATGGAGGCGAGGCTTCGCAGCCTGCTTGACACCACGACGATTAAGGAAGCTTCGCAAGGTTTTGAACGGCTTTTTTTGGAGCGCAAGCTCGAACAGAACAACTGGAATATTCAGGCGACGGCCGAGCAGATCGGTATCCGTCGACAATCACTCCATCGTAAAATTAATGAACTTGGCTTGCAGCGGGATGTGAGTCAGTTTTAGCGGGAATGTCATTTCCGCGTGACACTGTCGCATTTAAGTGACAGCAACGTGTAAAATTTAACGTCCCATGAACCCATGAATTCATCCCGCAACTCACGCCCCTTTCCCCTTCCGACCTCTTGATTTTCCTCGTCCTTACAATTTTCCTGTCTATCTGTCAAAGGCTTCCTCTTACTGGCATATATCTTGCCCATGTCAAGATGGGCAATTGTAAGTAACCGAAAATTCAGCCCCCGGGAGGAAGCAAGAATGGCTCAGCAGACGAATAAAAACACGCGGATCAAAGATTTCATCGAAACGCCCATCGACGATTCGGCCGCCCTCAAACTCTATTCGGTACCGGCGGATACAAAGATGCCGTCGCAGTTTCCAGGCGAGACATGCGACAATCGTGTCGAAGCGTTCGAGCCCTCCTATTCGGATCGGGAGGATGGCATACTCGGCACCTACCTTCACCAGATTGGAAAAATTCCGCGTTTAGCGCCAGAAGAAGAATTGCGCCTATTCATCAAGATTGGAAAGTACCGTAAGCAGACCGACGAGTGCTATCGGGAATTGGCAACTTACTTTCCTGACATCGATCTGGATAACCCCCCGTCTCCCGCCATGCTGAGTCAGAAGATTATCG
>JAPUIP010000342.1 GCA_027296925.1 Candidatus Poribacteria bacterium
ACTGATAGATAATGTAATTTGGCGGAAAAGGCGTCTTCCGTATATTTCTTCGGATCAGCGAATACGTCCTGTTCAGTTTAGTTAGCAACAATATCTGTCACGATTTAGGCACGATGAATGTCTATCTAATTGATTAATCAAAAAATAAGGCGGGTTCGAATCCCGCAATTCGTTAGCGGACTACTAAGAATGCCAATAGATGAGAAAAAGGGGCGAGATAGTGATTTGGCTTATGCTGCTGACTCGCTGGCGAAGGGTGGGAAAAACGTATCCAAGTTGAGAACCGGTCCGAAGGCCAGGGCATCTGACCTGAGTTGGGCGAGGCACTACGATACTTGGTTCGTCAACTGGCATTCTATCGAGGGGTTCGATTTCCTTCGGGGGCTCGACCGAGTTGGTAACGATGCCGGTGCGCCATGGAACGCATATTCAATTCATTCTGAGTATCCAAAGGCTGTAATCACAAATGCCCGCGCGAGGAGCCTTCGAATCTGGAACGATTTGCCAATCTGGGAGCGAAGACTCTGGAGCATTGGGCTAAATGCGGCTGCAGTCCGGAACGTTTTAGAATATGACTTAGTCCACAACGCCAGAGACCGGGGATTGAGGAAATTTGCATGTACAGAGAACCGGAAAAATAGATGCCAATCATCCCCATAGATTCGAGTGACGATTGGCGCACTCTTCCGAGTGTAATTTCAATCATGCTATTTCCGGAAAACGAACAGAAACGAAACGATTGTGTCTGCACGCTGGCGTGGCACAGAAAGTTTGACGGCTTGAGCGATGATAAGGAGGTCGTTCTCCTGAAGCAGGATGTCGACGCAATAATAGGCGCACCCAGCTTATCTCAGATCATGGAGGCGATGGCGAGGGAGGCCGCTGTGGGGCAAATTGCTGGCGAGCTTCTTTTGCTGGCTTTGCAAATTGATGCATCTGCAATGGATGCTAGCTTGCGTAAGGTTCGATTCCTAGTGAGCTACCGCAATTCCGTGATCAACGAAAATCAGGGAAAGAATCTGTGGGCATCGGACGCGTCGATTAAGAAGGCCTGGAAGCGATATCGAACCGTTGCTCACCTATGGGGAGCTTTGAAGATATTAGGTGACGCAAATTCGGACAAGAGTCACAACATGGACGAGACTATTAGCATCGAAGACATACTAAATATCCTATCCAGAATTCCTTTGGAACATTTTGCATCCACATCGATACGGGTCTTAACAGAAGCCACAGGCCTCATACCTAGCCACCAAACAAGCAGCGGTCGACCGTTACTCGAAATGGGTGCGGCATGGAAATTTCCGAAAGCTTTCGCCGCCGATCAAACCGCTGCGCTGATCCCCGCCCTTCCGGCCTGGGCCGCCAGCGCCCTAAGTGAATATCGTCGGGATCCGACCCGGCACTGAAAGAATCAGCTGCAAAAACTGGATCATCTGTAGTACGGGGTTACAATGTCGTAACCCCGTGCATGGCTCGGCACACTTAAAGTCCGAACAAGGGATACTAGCAACAGTTGATAATCACGCAGGACCTAAATCAGGTGCAAAATGTTAGTCCGCCTCAGCCCTCGTTACTACTAACGGCTCCCGAGCTCCGGGAGCTGACTGAGTACAAACGTAAGGCCGAGCAGCGCCAGCGACTTCTGGATATGGGCATTCCATTTAAGGTGGGAAGGCGGGGGCACCCACTTGTGCTTCGCGGCAGCATACAAATCGAATTTGGGGCTAGGCAATCGCGAACATCACAAAGCAGCGTGCCGGATATCGACGCACTAAGAGGACTTCAGCATGGGAAGGCGCAGAAAAAAGGATAAACACTTGCCAGAGCGATTGTACATCCGCTATGGAACCTACTATTTCGTCGAATATGGCACCAACCGCTGGATAAACATCGGCCGCGATTATGTCCAAGCAATGTCTGCTTATGCGGACCGGACGTCTGAGGACACCGCCTGTCTGACCATGAGCGATCTGATTGACAGGTACCTTCGTGAAGTAGCACCGAAAAAGGCAGCCCGCACATATCAGGATAACGTCAAGCAAGCTCGATTTCTCCGGGCCTACTTTGGACAAATGCGGCTTCGAGACATTACGCAGCCGCACATATATAAGTACAAAGATGAGCGTGGCAAGCGTAGTGAAGTCCAGACGAATCGGGAACTGGCGCTTCTTTCACACATGTTTGGATACGCCGTGAGGTGGGGTGATCTTCACCATTCTGACAACCCGTGTGTACGCATCCAGCGGTTCAAGGAGCAGCCGCGCGATCGATATGTCGAGGACTGGGAGTTTTACGCTTTCAAAGACCACGCTGGACCGCTGATCGCTGCGTACATGGAGTTTGAATATCTGACAGGTCTTCGTCAGGGCGACATTCTGGCCATTCGGCGGGACCAGCTCAAGGAAGATGGAGTACACATAACGATCAGAAAGACAGGGAAAAAGATTGTCATCCAATGGAGTGACGATCTTCGAGCCGCTGTGGACGCCGTCGGACAACTTAAGCGCCCGGTGCGGGGGCTGTATCTGTTTTGTACACGAAAGGGACAGCCATACACCAGCAACGGTTTCAGAAGCATCTGGCAGAGGAAGATGAGGTCAGCTCTAGAGACAGGAATTCTGAATGACCGATTCCAAAGTCGTGACATCCGAGCAAAGACGGGAAGTGATACTGACTATCAACATGCGGTGGAGTTGTTGGCGCACGAAGATGGACGAATTACGAAGAGACACTATCGACGGAAGCCTGAAAAAGTGCGTCCGTTGAGATAAATATTGGAAGAAGGCTGAAGTATTGGAAAAGAGGGTCTGTTGAAACAGACGTAAGTGCTTGAAAAGATGGTGGCCTGCGGCGGTTTCGAACCAACGGAAACATGACCACGTGCCTGTGTAAATCAGGCTTTTGTCAGGTGAATTGAGGAAACAGATGTACATTGTAATGACAATTAGCGAACTGCAACTGTATGCCGGATTGAGCTTGGACGTGATGGACAGGCTCTACTGGGATCCGCGCGACCTTTTACCGGAGAATACCGGTATCAGCGATGCGGAGCTCGACAAGTTCGAGGTCTGCGTACCAGAAGCGGTTGCGCGTGAATTTGGGATTATCTCCGAACGAGGTGAGCGCTGGATATCTAGATTTCTAAATCTGCCCGACGATTACGCAATTCCGCAGGCAAAAGCGCCCGAGCGGACGCTTCCGACCAAAGAGGAACCCATGCCTAAAGAGCTGTTTCCCCTGGTCATCGTTCCAAAGAGATCCGATATTGCTGAGACAAGTTAGATCGCCAAATTTGCAACGGCAAGAGTCGCGAGCCAAAGGAATTTATCGTCACAGACTTCGTTTGGTAACCCGAAAAAGTGTTCTCGACAACAAAAGTATTGGAAGAATGATGAAGTATTGGAAAGAGGGCTTTTTCAAACGCTCGTAAGTGTTTGAAAATTGGTGGCCAGGGGCGGAATCGAACCACCGACACGCGGATTTTCAGTCCGCTGCTCTACCAACTGAGCTACCTG
>JAPUIP010000343.1 GCA_027296925.1 Candidatus Poribacteria bacterium
TCTGCGGTCTATCGGTGAGATTCAAGCCGCGTTGCGAGCCCGTGTCCAGCAGACGCCGAAAGGGGCATGGGTACAGGGGTTCAAGTTTGATGATACCAAGACGGCGGAGAATCGCTTCTTCACCAGGAGCGACCTGGACGCCGTTAGCACGGAACATCCCATTTACGTTGCGCATCGTGGCGGACATGTTTACTTTGTCATCGCGTCTCTTCCGCGAACTTGCAGTCATCGAACAACACAAACGAGCGATTTGCCGTTGTTTGTTTGATCAGCTTTGCCAGAAGTCTCCAAAAAGCATGGAGAAAGTCTTTTACGATTTGTCGAGCACAACCTTCAGCGGATATCGCTGTACATTGATGAAATGGGGACACTGCAAAGGAGGTTATCACCGACACGCCGTCTTGGCACTGGTTGTCAACCCGCAAGGTTTGCCCTTCTACTGGGAAGTCTTGCCGGGAAACACCGCTGATGTCACGACCATGACTTGGTTGTTGAAGCGGTTGAACAACCTGTTTGAGAACATGCCAATAGAGATCAACCCCACTTTGGTCTTTGACCGAGGGATGGTCTCACATGAGAATCTCGCTCTTCTCGAAATTGCCAATATTAAATACATCTCTGCCATGGATAAAAACCAAATTGAAGGGGTAACTGGTATTGATTTCCAGCCGTTTAGTCATCTGCAATCCCAACGTTGCGTTTTGCAAGCCGATGAACTTGAAAATTTCGACAAACTGGATGCTCAAAGCTATTATCGTGAAATCGGCGTCAAAGGCACACGCCGCTATATCCTATGTTTCAACCCACAACTCAAAAAAGCCCAACGCCTCGCACGTCAGCAAGCCGTCGATGAATTTCGCCACTTTGTGGGCACTCAAAATCGCCAACTTTTAGCGGCTAAGAAATCACGTCAACTCAAGCCTACAACTGACAAGTTTGTTCGCCAGTTGAAGAAAGCCAAACTCAATGGCTTTGTTGATGTCGAACTCACCGCAAAGGAATTACCCGGACAAAACAGACCCATACTCACTTACCAGGCGCAGATACGCATTGACACTTTTGCCAGACTCCATACCGGTAGACTTGACGGGTTCTGGTTGCTGGTGATTCGCGTGCTTGTCGGAATGTAGCGAATTGTCAGACCGCAGCGTCGCTTGACGGAAGTGTTTGCGTTTGAGCCGTGAATGATATTGGGATGGTGCACCGAGACATCGCCTGCCTTGAGCACGAAGTCAACTGCTTTGGATTCATCAACCAATTCCGGATCGATTTCGGAACTGAGGACGTTGGGGATGTCAGTCCGCTGCTTCATTTGATGGAGGGACATGGTGTGCGTGCCGGGGATAACGCGCATGCAGCCATTCTCCGGCGTTGAATCATCCACCGCGAGCCACAGTGTGATGACTTCCATCGGCTCCAGCGGCCAGTAGCTGCCATCTTGATGCCAGAGCACCGGCTTTCCATCGGAAGGCGGTTTGCTGATATAGTGTGAAGCGAACAGCGCGATATTGGGCCCAATGAAGATTTCTGCGATATCAAGTAACCGATCGTCGCTGATGAGTCTGACCCAAAACGGATCGCTGGCAACAAGGCGATGATGCAGATGCTCTGGGCGTAGCTCAGGGTTTTTCGCGAGGAGCCAATCTACATGATTGCTCGCCTCCTGAATCAGATTTGAATCGAGAACGTTCCGAAAAATCGCATAGCCATCCCGTTCGTACTTCTGTCTGACGTGCTCGTGTTTGTCTTGTGAGTGAACCATCGGATTCTCCTCTCATGCGTGGAGTTGAAGTATTAGAACGATAACCCAAGCTCAGCCGCCACACCGGTGATGTACCCTTTTGCCAGGTCATACTCCTCCTTATTCGGCAGGTGTTCCATCATCAACGGCACATCGCCCGGCAAGCGATTCAGTTCTGTGAGAAAAGTGCGGTAATCGAGAGTACCCGTACCGGGGCGGCACTCTCGGATTTCTACCATGAAAGTTGGGTACATCATGATGTCTTTGCCATGACAACTGACGATCGCATGCCCGAGTTTCTCGAAACACGCTTGAATCACTTTTCCGTTGTAGAAGTAACGCTCGGGCGACGTGATGATATTCACCGGATCTAGATGCACACCGAACGCAGGGCTATCCACAGCTTTCAGCAAAGCGGCGTAGGAATCGGGACTATGTGGATGGACCGCAGGCATCATCTCGAGCATAAAACGGGCACGCTTCGGTTTTACGGAGTCGATGATGTGCCGGATTGTCTCGACGATGAGATCAAAGCACTCGTCAGACAGGTTTTTCGGGTGTGGGTCTGTGGAGGAATTGGGGTCGTATGTGCCTGCGTAATCGACGCAGCCCAACGCGCCGACCTCATCAGCGAGCGCAAGCCGTTCACAAACAACATCGATCTGGGCTTGTCGCTTCTGCGGGTCGGGGGCGATCATGTTGCCCCAGGCACCGACCTCCGCAATCACAACACCTTCATCGGCAAACGCTTTTTCGATTTCGTGGATGCGTTCCGGTTCGTTCAGTGTGACCTTCGGGCAGTATGCCGCTCGATACCCCTCAGCTTTGTGTGCTTTCGCCAATTCTTGCGGCTCGTCCGTTTCTACAAAAACAGGTGCGCCAAGTCTCATGTTGACTCCTTTCTGATCTTAAACGCTCGGCTTGTGATGATTTATATTGTCCGTCATTTTAGCACGATTTCGCTATCGTGTAAATACTATCTTGTACCAGATGCCGCCAGTCACCTTCATCTTTCCTTTGCTCAAAGTGATAGGTAGCTCGATGTCAGACTGAAATACGCTCACCAGTAATGGGGATAATGTGTTCCCTTCAGTTGTTCGGGGTTGAATCTGCCCTGCTTTCTACCTCAAGCCGTTCGATGATCTGCCGGATGATCCGGTCAGCAAATTGAATGTGTTCAAGTCGTTTAGTCATCAGATACAGTCGAAGATTTTCGATGGCTTCTGCTTTCTCGTTGGCCTTTACCTCCGTAAAAAACTCCGCCAGCGAGATCTGGAACACGCGACACAGGCTGTTCAGCGTTCTCAAGCTCAAAGTGCTCTCTCCCCGCTCGACCTTTCCAATGATGTCCACACTCAGCCCTGCCATATCCGCCAACCGTTGTTGACTCAACTGGTTATCCTGTCTCAACTGCAAAATTCGCCGACTGAGAAACTGCTGAAGATTTGTCAAAATGTATTATCTCCTTATCGCGTAAAAAAATCCATGGATATACTTGATTTTTTTCGTAGTTTCGTGTAAAATATAGAGTAACATCTTTCAATGCCTAATTCAAGGATGGAATTCAGGAATCCCCGCGTAAGAGCCTGTTTGATAATTCCACTGAAGGCACATGACGCTTGCCTCCGACAATCCTCCGATGAAACTCAAGGATGTAGATTTCATAGCGGTCCCAAGAGGCGAGTCACCGAATTACAAAACAGGCTCTAAGGTCAAAAGCATAGAAGATAGCATTGGTGGAGGTGAATATGAATCGGCATAAAATTCATTATGAAGTGCTCAACAGCCGTAAGCCGGATGAAAGTGGACGACACTGGGAAGTGGAGGTGCACGCCAACCCCGAGGAGTTGCAGGCGTTTGCCGAATCCGGTTATCTGGTTCGAGAAAGGCTTTTTCAAGGTGACGCACTCCAACGGCTTCAAGATGCGCTGGATCGGTTGGAGGAGAAGGAGTGGGAAAAGCGCGATCAGGCCGTTTCCGGAAAGCGGAGCTGGGGGTTTATCCCACGGCATCTGATGGACAAGGATGAAGTGTTTCTGGAGCTTTTGAAGTTCCAGCGGGTGCTGTCGATTGCCCGTGCGATGATGGGGCCGCTGGTCCGGTTGCGAGGGTTGAGCGCCCGAATCAGCTATCCGGGCGAGGACCGTCGTCACCAGACGCCCTGGCACCAGCATATGCGGGTGGTTCCCAATCCGTTGCCGCCGTGGTTTTCGCGGCCTCATTGTATTGATGGCTTGATTTATCTCGACGATTTGAACGCAGACACCGGGCCGGTGGCTGTCGTGCCGGGGTCGCACAACTGGTTGGATCGGGAGCCGCCGCTTGATAGATACGAACCGATAGAGGGCGAGGTGGAAGTGTGTGTCAAAGCAGGGGGTGGGGTGTTGATCCACGGCAATCTCTGGCACCGCGCACTGCCGACACTGAATGCAAAACGCAGGATGTTGATTTTGAGCTATACCCCAACCTGGTTGCGCAAATCGCCGCACGGAGGCCCCCAACCTGAGGATGGGTTGACGAAGGAGTTTCTGGAAGAAGCGGATTTTGAGACGCAGATGCTGTTGGGGGTGGGCGGGTATTCTTGATCGAGGATTGGGAATGGGATTTTCAGACGGGTGTATCGGTGAACCCGTCACGGAATTTTGGCGTGAAATCTACAGTTTTCAGCGGCAATAGGCGTTCAAAAGGTCCTGTCGATGGAAACCGACCTTTTGGCAAACGCATAGTCCACTTGATTTTGAGCATGAGGAAATCGGCATTCCTGAACCGCGCCAGTTCGTACGACCTAAGGGGAGATTGACCATACAATTGAGTACGGAAGAACAGGAATTGTTGAATCGGATTGCTGAAAGGAAGGGCGAACGACCAACGACCCTGGCGTTGCAATACATTCAATCAGGCTTGCGGGTTGAAGCAGAAAATCTTTGATATTGAATGTGTACACCCTTCTTGTTCCTGCGAAGCATCGGCTTAACGTCGGTGCTTTGTCTGTGCCCGTCCTCTGACGAATGGCCAGAGCGCCCTGCAGTAGGAACGACAGTTTTTGCGCTTGACGTCGGCAGCGAGTTGTGAGATACTTAACAGGTCATGCCATTTCATTGGACTTTAAGTAAATCAAGGAGAAGGGATTATGTTTCACCCCGTATACTTTGCGCCTGACGCCTCACGTTTCCGGCTCTACCTTTCAAATCTTACGCTGCTGTTCACGCTTTTCGCATTCGCCCTCGGATGCGGAGGAGCCGATAAATCTCTTCAGCAGAGCGAGGAGCTGATCCGCTCAGAGATGTATCCTGAAGCGATCAATTTGCTGGAGCGGATTATCGCAGCGGACGAGCGGAATCCCAGAGCCCGCGTTCTGCTTGCACAGGCTTATGAGGAATTGGGAAGCTATAGTGAAGCCGTTAAGCACTTGAGAAGCGCAGCCAATCTTTATGCCGCTCAACCTGAAGACCGGGCGATGGTACGGATTAAGCTGGCTAAAATCTACCTGAAGTTGGGCGATCGGAAAACAGGATTTAATGAACTTCGATCAATCGTTCGATCGACATCAGATAATGCGATACTCCAGGAGGTCGCCGGGCTGGTCAGCGATGCATATAAGGTGGCGCAACTCACGACAGGGGAGAAAGATAACTATTCGCCAAGCTTTTCGCCCGACGGTTCGCAAATTGCGTTTTCGTCGTTCCGCCGGGATAACGGTGAAATTTACCTGATGGATCTGAACGGCCAGGTCCGCCAACGGGTGACGTTCACAACCGATTTTAATGAAGGGGCGCCGGGATTTCTGAGCGATCCGCGTTCTCTGATTTATAGCCGCGAACCCAAAACTTCCCGTGAAGTCAAGGTTGTCCTCCAGAGTAGTGGATCAACGCCAATCTACGCGGGCATTTACACCACCCACATTTTTAGCAAAGTGACGCACGAGCTCTTGCCGGTCGGATTCGGTGTGCGTGCGCCGCGTGTATCGCCGGATGGGAGGCGCGTCGTTTATGAATCTAACAGCGCCGGAAATTTGGAACTGTATATGCTGGATCTGAGTGACATCACTCTGGAGGAGATTGATCAGCGCGCGATTCAACCGAAACGCATCACCCTCAACGAAGTGGATGACGGCGCCCCAACCTTTTTTCCTGACGGACAACGGATTGCGTTTGTGTCTTCGCGCCCGGAGAACTCGGCAATCAACCGGTTGGAGATTCACCAGATCTATACCATCAACATCGATGGCAGTGATGAAAGGCATGTCAATCCCAATCCCTACGACTGCTATAACCCTGTGGTTTCGCCCGACGGCGGTACAATCACATTCGTATCGTCGCGTGAGGGGGACATCGAGATCTATACGATGGACGCGGATGGATCCAATGAGCGGCGCATCACCAACGGCATCGGGGCTTCTATCCAACCTGTCTTCTCGCCCGACGGAACAAAGCTCGCGTTTGTGTCCGATCGCAGTGACGTCTTCCAGATCTACTTGATGTATCTGGATCAACCTGTGACACGGAAAGATCTGATCCAACGGCTGCAATCAGAATGAGACAACGAATGACGAAATCCCTTACCGGTTACGTCTGCATGGGAGCGGAATGTTGGCGGAAAAATATGGGTGAAGTTAGGGTAAAAGTTCATTTAATCAATGCCGTGGACGAAGCACTGGCACGCCGAGGACAGCTTTCTGCCGATCAAGTGCGAACCTACGATGCCCAGGGACTTGTGGATACCGGTGCTGTGCGCTCCGTGTTACCGGTCCACGTTGTACAACGACTGGGTCTTGGGATACGGGGACAGCGAATCGCTGAGTACGCCGATGGGCGACAAGAGGCTGTCGAAGTTACCGAACCGCTGGTCATCGAGATAGCAGAGCGGGATACATTGGAGGAAGCACTCGTTTTGGGGAATGAGGTCCTCATCGGACAAACGGTGTTGGAGAAACTGGACCTGTTTATCGATCCGGTCAATCAGCGTGTCGTGCTGAACCCCGCGCATCCGGACCAGCCTGTATCGCGGGTGAAAAGGGTATAAAGCGTGGTCGTGTTGAAAGATGCCAAACACTCACTTTTTCGCAACAGCCGCTAAAGGCACCGAACCCATCGTCGCCAAAGAGCTAGAATGCCTCCACGCCCAGAATATCCGGGCCACCACCGGCGGTGTGCATTTTGAAGGGTCGATGGAAACCCTCTATCGCGCAAATCTTTGGTTGCGCACGGCGAACCGCCTCTTGATGCCGATTGCAGAATTCCCCTGTCCCACGCCGCAAGCTCTTTACGAACACGTTCGCCAGATTCGTTGGAACGATTGGATGACACTGCGGCAAACGCTCGCTGTGGATTGCAACTGCCGCGATTCGCGGATCACCCATTCCCGCTACGCCGCCCTCAAAATCAAGGATGCCATTGTTGACCAGTTTCGGGCGCGGACGAGCAGACGTCCGAATGTAGACCTGCGGCGACCGGATTTCCGTATCAACGCCCACATTACGAAAGATCGGTGTGTGCTCAGCCTCGACGCATCCGGAGATCGATTACATTTACGGAGCTACCGTCGTCAAGCAACGGAGGCACCGCTGCGAGAAACCTTAGCCGCAACCATCGTCGAGTTGGTCGGGTGGGATAACGAAGGGATGTTCATCGATCCGATGTGTGGCTCCGGCACAATCATCATTGAAGCGGCATTGAAAGCGATAAATTACGCCCCTGGACTTTTGCGCTGCGGCGACGCATCTTCCCGTGAATCGAGTTTTGGATTCCAGCGGTGGCCTGGCTTTGACCGGAAATTGTGGGGGCGTCTGATTGCTGAAGCTAGGGATAGTATCCGCGAGAAAATCCCGGGGCGACTCCTTGGATACGACATTTCACGTGAAGCGATTCAAATTGCCTCACAGAACGCCAAAATGGCGGGGCTGGAAAAACGCATCCGTTTTGAGAGGGGTAATGTGCTGAATCTGTATCCACGCGGAAACCGGGGCGTCATCGTTTGCAATTTGCCTTACGGAGAGCGAACCGGCGAATTGGAGGAACTCAAATCTCTGTACAAAAGTTTCGGCGATGTCCTGAAGCAACGATGTACCGGCTACACCGCTTACCTTTTCACCGGCAATCTGAAACTGGCGAAATTCATCGGTCTGCGGACCGCCAGGCGGTTTACGCTGTATAATGGCCCGATTGAATGCCGCTTGCTGAAATATGAGTTGTTCTAACGCATTGCGGAGCTTCCCTACCTTCTGCCGGCTTCGACGATTCAGGATGAGGCCAGTTCTTCAGCCATAATCTGCAGGTCATATCCCTCTTTGCGGACGCGAAGGTCATAGTAGAGCATCGTGGTTGATGCGACCTTGAACGGTTCGATGAGTAGGGAGAGGCAGATCGAAAGAAGAGAGAACAGGGAGGAAAGCCCAGGAAGGTTGCCGGTCAGATGCGATAGGGAAAGTGGGAAAATCGCGACGAGGACTTGCACAATCGTGGGTAACACGACGACGAGGAACCCTTTTTGGAAGTGGCCTTTCATGACGACGCGGCTTCGCTTGAGCGCCCCCCACCCGCCTTCCCCTTCAATCATCACCACGGGAGCAGCCAGGCAAAACCAGGCATAGGCAACGACGCCAAGGACAAAAACTGTCAGACCGATGCTAACGGTAATCGAAAAAAGGATGAACGCCCCGAGCAGTGGGAATAACGAACTCAAAACTCGTGAGTACGCACGCCCGACAGTGATTGACCGCCCCAGTAGATGTTCCGAAATTGCAATCACGCCAGCCGCTGTGACAATAAAAGAAAAGCTGGCGACAATTGCGATGTATTGCAAGGTTAACTCTACAATCTGCGGACCGCGAATCTCAGCATATCGATACACCCAAATCGACTGAAAAATCAAGCTCCCAATGACAGCGCCGGGCAGAGCAATGCCAACCAGTTTCTGAAAGTTCCTTCGATAGAGAATCAGGGATTGCGAGAAGATTCCCTTGACTGTCATCTCCTGGAATGGGTGCGGGGCCACGACTTCACTACCTCAACTGGTTGAGATATTGCTGCAGTTCTTCATCACGCGGATCTAATTCGAATGCCTTTTCGAGATAATCAATGGCGGTATCGTACTGACCAATTTTCATGTATAGCGCTCCAAGGTTAAAGTAGGGGCGAGGGTAAGCCGGTCTGATGTCAATCGCTCGGAGGTAGTGATCCCGCGCCTTCATGAAGAATTCTTTCGTTGCACCGATGACAATGTTAATCGTTGCGTTACTGCCGAATTGCTCAATGTACATGTAAGCGTCACTGTCTTGGACTTTTGCCTCAATTGCCTCGGTCACGCTCAGTTTATCTGATTTCAGGACAATATAGCCAGACACCGTTGTATCTATAGCGGTCTGGAGTTCCTTGAGGGCTGCTGCCGCTGTCTTGCCCGCCAGGTCTCCTTTCCATGACGGCCAGCTCGGGCCCGCCTGATCAAGCCCAAATTCGTAGTAAGTTGCCCCCATATCGTTGTGGACTTCCGCGTTGTCCGGACGCATTTTTAGGGCCTCGTCGAGACTCTGAATCGCCTGCGTGTGTCTCTTGGCATTACGAGCAACCGCCGCTTGTTCACGCAAACTCTTAAACTCTTCGCCTTCGAGGTTAATAGCCTCCCGGTTCACTATCTGATCGCTTGTCTTCATGTAGTAGATTAGCGGAACGATTACCACCAGGGATAAACAGAGAAATATAATCGTTGGAAGTTGCAAACGCATGTCCCTTACCTCTTACGCTTTAGAAAATAATAGTCAGTTAGTGGCTGGATGGTCACGCATCATGTGAGAATGATCACGCGTCAGATTTATACAAACACCCAACAACGTACGAAGTTGCGTCACTTTTCAGACTTCATCGAATGATCAAGTTCGGAAATCTCAACAGCCGTCCATCCCGCTCGAAATACAGACTCATCCGTTGGGGACGCCTCAACTGCCCCGTGATCCGTTTGAAATCTTCAAGTGAACTAATCTTCGCATTATTGATTCGATAGATGAGATCCCCCCGTTTCAGACCTTGCGCCAATGCGCTTCTGCGATCGACCTTTTTCACACGAACGCCCCGTTGCTCGTATTTCTGCGCTTGCTTTCGATCGAGTTGTTCAACCGCGAGTCCCCAGCCGGGGACCGTATATTCCCATTGAAGTTCCTGAATTCCGAGGGAGAGGTCGCGACGTTTTCCATCACGGAAAATCTGGAAGGTCACGATCTGGTCTTTGCGCAGCAAACGGGTAATCGCCTGAAATGTCTCTGAATCGGAGATCGGGGTCTGGTCTATCGCTTCAATGACGTCGCGCCGCCGAATTCCCGCTTTTTTGGCTGGACTTCCTGCATCCACTGCTGCAACCAACACACCAATTCGCCCTTCCAGATTGAGCGTTTCTGCTAATTCTGTCGTCAAATTTTGCGGTGTAATTCCGATGTATGGCGGCACGACCGCTCCATTTGTGATCAGGTGATCGACAACCTTCGTGGCGATATTCACCGGGATGGCAAAGCCGATGCCTTGCGACCCGCCACTCGTCGAGAAGATTGCCGTATTGATGCCAATCAATTGCCCGTACAGGTTGACGAGCGCGCCGCCGCTATTGCCGGGGTTAATCGACGCATCCGTCTGGATGAGGTGGCGGTAGAGCCGATCTTCGGTCCTCAACGCGCGAGCCGTCGCACTCACAACGCCAATGGTAACGGTGGGTTTCGGATCGCCAATCGCCGCAGCGAATGGGTGTCCAATGGCAATCGCCCACTCGCCAATCATCAAGTCATCCGCGTCTCCCAACTCAATGGTCTGCAGATTGGGCACATCGATTTCTAAAATAGCGAGATCTGTGACAAAATCCTCGCCGACAATTTTCGCCTCATACTCGCGGCCATCCGAGAGGATGACCTTCGTGACGTCCGCTCCCTCAATGACATGCTGATTGGTGAGGACATAGCCGCTTTGACTAAAAATCACGCCCGATCCAAGCCCGTGCAGTTCGCGCCGTTGCGGAACGCGGAAGGGAAGATCGAAAAACGGTGCCCAGAAATCGTCAAAAAGTGGAGACACATTTACCGTCCGCGTTGTACTGATATTAACGACCGCAGGGCTCGCCTGCTCAACCGCGTTGACGATGGCGTTCCTTCGAGAAATCGATACATCCGGTTCTGATTTCGATTGGGTTATCCCCGTTTGAGGGAACAAGATCAACAAACACAGGAGTAGAACGTGAAACGTGAAACGTGAAACGTGATGCCTAT
>JAPUIP010000344.1 GCA_027296925.1 Candidatus Poribacteria bacterium
CCGCCGGTCTCAAGACTATCCGTGTCATCAATCCCGACGGTCAGGAAGCGATACTCGAAAACGCCTTCACCTATGACCCATTCTTTGCCGTTGACCCACAGAGGCAGTTCCTGACCACGTTTGGCGAAGTCAAACACACAACGCTACTACAGAACTATCCGAATCCCTTCAACCCCGAAACGTGGCTACCGTATGCGTTGGCAGAAGCTGCTGATGTGACGTTACGCATCTACAACCTGAGCGGTGAGTTGGTACGGACGTTGGCAATTGGCAGACAATCTGCCGGCGTGTACCTGAGCCGAGACGGGGCGGTGTATTGGGATGGAAGAGACGATGCCGGCCAGTCCGTCGCTAGCGGCGTGTATTTCTACCAGCTTGTGGCAGGAGAGTATAAGCAGACGCGGCGGATGGTCCTCATGAAGTGACCTGAAGATTCGGATTCGAGAGTGAAAGGAGAAAAGAAGTCTATGGCTATTGCACACGACAAGATCATTGACGCCCACATTCATGTGTGGACATCCGACTTTGAGAATTATCCACTGGCGCCCGGTTTTGACAAGACAGACCTGTGGCTGCCTTCTTTTACCCCGGAGGAATATTTTCAGTATAGCCGCGCCGTTGGCAAGGTTCGGATCAACCTCGTCCAGATGACCTGGTACGGTCTGGACCATAGCTACATTCTAGACCTGATCGCCAGTGCGCCGGACACCTTTGTCGGTACCGGGATTGTGCCGGCTGTGAGTGATGTATCCCTTCCCAGTCCAGACAAAACGATGGTAGCGTTGTCTCGGAAGGGAATCTATGCGTTCCGTGTGCGCGGGGGGAAGACCGCACGGCAACCCTTCGGCGATGTCGAACGATGGCTGGACTATCCCGGGTACGAGCAGATGTTTGCAGCGGGCGCGTCGCACAATCTCGCCTTGAGCTTTCTGATGGGGCTAGACGATTTGCCGGATCTGGGCCGCATGTGTACCCGCTTTCCCGACACGCCGGTGATTCTAGATCATGTATGCGGGGTTCGCATCAGAGATGGCGTTTTTCCGGAGGAAGCGCTCCAGAAGCTCTGCGGCATGGCCAGACATAAGCGCGTGATGGTGAAGCTCGGCCCTTTTCAGGCGTTGGGGGATGGGAAGGCGCCGTATCTGGATCTGCTTCCGCTGATCCGGCGAGTTGTTGACGCCTTTGGCCCGGAGCGATGCATGTGGGAAAGCGACAGCGGGGGGCCAGTTGTAATGAATGACCCGCAGAACGACTACCCGGCAGCCATTGCGCTCATCCGCGAGCACGCGGACTTTTTAAGTGACGCAGATAAGCAACAGATCCTCTTCAAGACCGCGGAGGATTTCTTCTTTAACCGGTGATATTTCGGTCTTGCAGAAGACGATATGATACAATTGCGCTTCAGTTGCCCAGTGCCTTTTCTTCCTTCATCAGGAGGTCAATCATAGCGTGCACGCGCGGCCGGTCATGCGCGGCGACGTCTTGGGCAAAAGGGATCACCGGGCCGCCGGCCAGCCCCGCGTAGTCCATCGCGGCGTGCAGGGCAGAACTGCTGTAGCGCGCGCCATTCTCACCGCGTAAATCCTCGAATGGAAGCATGAGCGCCCGTAGACGTTCCGCCTCGGCCTTGTCGCCAGCCGCAAAGTTGCGCCGAAGCGCCAGGCTCATTCGCGGAACGAAATTCGCCATGCCCGAACTGAAACCGATGGCGCCGTGTTCCATGTACGCGATACAAGGATCTTCAGCCATACCGCATACCATTGCAGCACCGTCGCCGGCCTTTTCCACGATTGCATCAAAGGCATCCAGATCCTCCACCGCGTACTTCAGAGCAACCACCGCGTCCAGTTCACAGAGGCGCACTACATCATCCACCGGCATGATGTCCAGTCGTCGCTGATAGAGGACCGTGGGCAACTGCACCTTTTCAGTAATTGCCTTGAGGCCGTTGTAAACCCCTTTGGCTGAAGCTGGGCCGACAACAGGCATAATCATCACGCCAGCGACGCCCAAGGACCGGGAAATGTGCCCCATCTCAATGGCACGTCCGAATCCTGGCCCGAGCCCCGGAACGATATACGCCTCATCCCCGGCCGCGTCAATAAACGCGCCTACGACCGCTTCATATTCCTCCAGGCTGGCATCGTAGACTAACCCCGTGCCGCACATAGGCATGATGAAATCCACGCCGTGCGCAATCAGGTAGCGGACGTTTTGGCGCATGCCCTCCAGATCGACCTCTCGGTTTTCCCGCCGCGGTGTGATTGCCACCACCAGGACGTTTTGGCACGCATGCCTGTCCAGGTTCTTCTTACCCATTTTACACACCTCCGATGAATTCGCCACGATAAGTAATTAGGACTTACGCTTGCCGTTTCCCATTTGGAGCGTTGGATAAGCCCCCCTCTGTCTCTCCCCCCAACTTTTTCAGGGGCGGACAGGTAAGCGAAAAAGCGGGTGATGACGGTCTGCGACGCCTTGAACTAAAGTTCAGGCTCACAGCCAAAGTCCACTGAAAGGGGACTAAAACCTACCCCAGTCGGCTTGAGCCGACTTGACCTATCAGCCCGATCTTTAGATCAGGGCGGAAGATGTCCGCCCCTGAACCCCAACTTTGGGGGGAGAGACAGAGGGGGGGCGAAAGGCGGTATCAAATGGGAAGCTTCAATCCTAAATCGGTATAAGGGGCTATGAGTGGATTCATTCAAACGTGCGATAGTTCAAAAATGTCATTCCATTCGCACGTATGCTCACGTCATGCAAGGTTTCCGTTCGGACAGGTTGATTTTCGCCGTTGAGGAATGAAAGGGTGACATCGTGCGTTCCAGCAGGCAGGCGCATCCGAACGAGGAATATCTGATTCGGTAGCGTCTCCCAGGAGCGGGTATCCGCGCGTTCGGTAGCGACATTGAAAAGATTGACGAGTCGCCCGGCGAGTTCTCCCTCCTTGTTAGCGCGGCGAAAGGCGAGGTATTTCACCAGGCCACGAACCACCGTCCGAAGCAGAATCGTCCCTTGCTCCGAGGCAAATGTCGCAATAGCGATCTCTTCAATATCCTCGACAAGGACACCCGGAACTTGAATATCTTCCACTCGCGCCTCGACTCCAGCCAATTGGGGACGATTCGAGGTGTAAGCGGGAATTGCTACCCGTAACAGATATTCAACCTCTATCTCTTTATAGTGGTGATGCCGGCGTTTCACCACCTGATCGGCGAATCTCCGCATTTTCTTTTTCTCTTCCTCTTCGTCATCATCTTCAAATCGGTCCGTCTTTAAGATGGGAAGAAAGACATTTTTCTCGACTTTTTGTGGCACGAAGCCGCTTTCATAGATCAAGATGAGCTCACCTGAGCGGGGAGGGCGCGGACGCGGCTCCCCATAAAGCTGAGCGTAGCGCAGGGCTTCCTCCTCGAAATCCAACAGCCGGGCCAGGCGAACCAGTGCATATCCAATATCCTCAGGCAGCGGGATACCAAACTGCTCGGTATAACGTTGATACCCCGCTTCAGCCTGACGATAAGCGATGTAGGCGTCGTTCCAGTCCCCGGTCCACTCGTAGAGGATGCCCGAAAGGTAAGCGATGAATGCTGCTCCCGCAAAGTTGTAGGTGGCGTCTTCATCGGCATAGTATTGAAGAAGTCGCCCCGCCCGCCGGCACTCTACCAGGGCCTCGTCCGGGAGATTCAGATAGATGTAATTGAACGCCCGATAGTAGTGAACGAGTAGCCTTTCGTACCGCGTTCCCGGATATGAACGAACGGTATCCGAAGTCAGCAGAGAGACTACTTCCCGCGAGATACTTTTTGTGTAAAGATCTTCAGCGGTGATCTCCGCATTCTCAAACGCGCGATTGCTTTCTTCAAAGCGGTTCGCATATTGAGCGACGAGTCCGCGCTCAAACAGATACGGCAACTTTGATTTTTTCGGAGGGTTCTCATCGAGATACGCCAACGCCCCCTCGAAATTTCCGTCCTCAAAGGCGAGGCGTACCTCTTCCATGTTGTACGTGCCACACCCGTTCAGTAGACACAGAAGCAACGTCAGACTCAGCAACCATCTGAAAGGCATTGGGGTGAGCGCATCATTGACTGATGGTCGAATCGGTAGCTGAAATAACGCTGTGTGGTTTGAAAATTGTGTCGCATGCACTAGAAGCCGGCTCTTTTGCGTTCAATAAACTTCTTGATCTTCTGCTGCCCCAACCAGATTTTTTCGTTCGTCTTGATATTTATCAAGGTCAAGTCGGTCTGATAGAAAACGACCTGCTTGCCGCCCTCGCGGTCTTCAATGGAGTTGATTTCGCCCGTCATCATGTAGTCGGCGCCGAGTTCACGCCCTATCTCCTTGATGGTTTCGACGTTCGCAAACTCTCGCTGATCTTGTTTTTCAGCCCGGAGTTCGCCGCGTTCGTCTGCGCTTGCGACGACGGACACTTGCCCCGAGTTGATGAACGCGCGTTCAATATCGTTAATGAATATGCCGACGGCGATATGCTCCATGCTTCGATTGCGAATTGCGCCGACGATAACAACCGGCTTCTTGCCCTGCGAGCGGGATGTATGATTGATGATCCAGGGGTGATTCAGACAGTCCGTGATCATGCCTTCAGAAACCTGACGGGAGTCCGTATCGTTCCATCGCCCCGACAGATCAATGGTCGTATCCACCTCGACTCGCTTCACAGTCTTTGTTGAACTGCACCCGGCAAGAATGATTACGACCAGAAAGCTCACAAGGAGCAGGTCGCGTGTCCCGATCTTGTTCATGATATTCTCCTCAATGATTTTCTCGTTTGGGGCGTAGCAAGCTAAGCCCCTGCTACTTCGCTACGCCGACCAGGATGTCCGCTTCAAGGGATCGTGAACGCTGATCCGCAGGTCAGGTCCGAGTCCCTCGATCTCCATACGCAACTTGTCACCGTCCTGGACGGGCGCCAGACCATAATGATGGGTTCCCGTACACACAACGTCTCCCGGCTCAAGCGTCAAGACTTTGGTGACCTCCTCCAGCACTTCCGGTAAGAAGCGGCCCATGGAGTTGGTGGAAAAATCGTGTCGCATCTCGTCGTTGACCCAGAGGCGAACTTGAAGCTGGTTGGGGTCGGCAATCTCATCCGCCGTGACCAGCGCCGGTCCCATCGGTGCGAAGGTGTGCCAGCTTTTGCCCAGAAAAAATCCCCCGGGCAGACCGCGGGCGGAGACATCTATGAACTGGGTATAGCCGAAAACGCAATCCATTGCCTCGGCTTGTGAGAGATGGGCTGCTGTTTTGCCGATGATCATCGCAAGCTCCGGCTCAAAGTGGAAAACAGTGGCATCTGCCGGCGGCAGTTCAACAGTGTCACCCTTGGCAATGAGCCCGGTCGGCGACTTGAGGAAGGCGTTAAATTCCCCTCGCTCCGGATGCGCCGGCTCCAGGTAATTGCCTGCCAAACAGACCAGTTGGCCAGGTCGCGGGAGCGGCGCCCTGAAACTCACACGATCGAGGGACTCGCCGGACTTGCCCTGGACGGCTTCCGCTATCTTGGGCTGGAGCTCGCCGAAGCCCTCGATGACCATTCTGATCAGTTCCTGGGGAGTGTGGTAGGAGATTCCCTCTAGTGCCGAAGTGGCGTCGACAATCTGATTATCGGTGATTACACCCAGTTGGTAATCGTTAAAAAATGCAAGTTTCATTGAATAACCTCGCTTTCAACCTTTTGTAGTGACGGCTTGAGAACCTTTCTGAATGACAGACATTATAGCATGGATGCGCGGAATAACGTCAACTTTTTTGCGTGTGGGCTTCAGATCACGGGTGTTTACAAATGACGTTGAGCACCGCCTGACGTCGCTCTGCTTTGACAACTCGCAATGCGCGTTGTAGGGCGGGAAGCACCTCAGATGGCTCTTCGACCCGTTCCCCGTATCCGCCATACGCCTGACAGATCATCTCATAAGCGGGAGAAGGGGAAAGCTCGCTGAACGGAAAATGGTTGGTTTTCACCGCCCATCCCTGTGGGTGGACCGACCGTGTGGCATGTCGCACCGCCCCCCAACACTGGTTATTGAATATCACCACAAGGATTGGCAGGGCGTATGCACTGGAAACAAAATGGCAAGCCGTGGGTACGCTGAAGATATAACTCCCATCGCCGACCGTGGCAATGACGGTTTTCTCGGGTGCAGCGAGCTTTGCGCCCAGCGCTGCCCCGATCCCCCAGCGCAGGGCGGCGGCGGGTGAATTGCCAAAGAAGCTGCCGGGTACGGTCAGATCGACCTGGGTTGACATCAGATCGTACTCATTGACGAGAATCGTCTCTGCATCCTTGACCTGATTAATACACGCTGACAGCCACGCGGGCTGAATCGGCTTTTCCGCCTTTGCTGCTTCAGCCTGATCGCGCCAGGCTTGCCGCTGTCTATCGTGTTCCTTTTGGGACATCTCGAAACGGCTGCGAATCTCTTCCTGTGCCGCACCCTGGTACGGTGCGAGCGCCTGCGTCAGTAAGCGAAGCGTCGTTGTCGGATCACCGGACAAGGCGATGTCAACCGGATACCCTCGAACCGGATAACGACTATAAAGCGGGTCCGCCCCCAATTGGATGATGCGAGCCGTCTTTTTGGGAGTAACTGCTGCGGGAAACCAAGGGACATCGGAGTCGACAACCAGCACGACATCGGCGTTTGGGAGATACGCAGCCGTATCAAAACCGAGATGAAGGGGATGGGACGTCGGAAAGTTCAGATACATGTTGCTCGCCCCCACGACGACGGGAATGGCAAAGGACTCGGCAAACGCGATCAGTGCCTCCACGGTTTGTGGTTTACGTCCTGCCGCCGCGGTGATGATGAGGGGAAACTCAGCCTGGGCAATGTGCCGGGCGACCTCTCCCACCTGGGTTGGATCGGGAGAGAGCGGCCCTGGTACCTGCTGTCTTTGCACGGTACTGATGGTCAGCTCTTCCTGCGTCTCGGCCAGCACTTCTCGGGGAAGGGTCAGATATACGGGGCCGCGTGGCTCGGTCATCGCGATCGCCAGCGCTCGATCCACGACCGTTTCCAATTGCGCAAAATTACGGAGTTCGTAATCCCACTTGACAAATTCGCGAACCAGGCTTCCCTGATCGAATGACTCCTGTGCCCAGTGAATAGATACGTTCCGCGAACCCGTGAACCCGGCTTCGGTCAGGGGAGTTCGCCCAGCAGTGAAGAGGATGGGGACATCGGCGCGGGCGGCGTTCATGATCGCCCCGGACGCATTGGCGGTGCCCACGATCACGTGGACCATCACGACCTGTGGATGGCCGGTGATCATGTAATAACCGTGCGCCATACTCACCGCACAGAACTCATGGGGCACCGTAATCGGTTGCGGCGACTCCTTCCCTTCGGCGGCAAACTTCGCAAAGGCATCCACGAGGGAGGCAAAGTCGGTGCCGGCATTGCCGAAGAAGTACTTGATGCCTCTTGCGCGGAGCAACTCAAGATAACCTTGCGCAGTATTCTCAATCATTATTGTCTTTTGCATAAGGTTTCCTTGTATTGGATTTTAGGGTGAAGGCGTATAAGAGATCGGTGAGGCAGTCATATGGAATGTTGTGAACGGAAGACTTCGGAAATCTCGAGGACTTCCGAAGTCGGTAGTGATGAGAAAAATCCATTGTCGTCCGTCAACCGGAGCTTTAGACGCGGGCAAACTTTTGCAGCCGCTGCCCCCGGTCGCCACCGCCGATCTCTGCGACATAGATGCTTCCCTCGTCGTCAACGCAGAGCCCGTGTGGCGCTTGCAGCACACCACCTTCGGTGCCTGAAAACCGACTGATCAGTTCCCCTTCCGGCGACCAGACACCGACGCGTCCGCTACTTCCCTGCTCGACGATGTAGATGGTGTTGTCGTCCGTAACCCACACATCCCCTGGCGCCACCACATCCGTCCAGGTTTCCATATGTTTCCCATCCGGATCGAAAATCTGGACGCGGTTATTCTCGCGGTCGCAGACGAGCACGCGGCCCGTTTTATCGCAGCCAATGTTGTGGACCACGGCGAATTGTCCGGGGCCGCTACCTGCCTCGCCCCATGACAGCAGATGCTCGCCTGATGGGGAGTATTTGTGCACGCAGCGATTGCCGTATCCGTCAGAAACGTAGAAGCATCCATCGGGGGCAATCGCCACACCCGTCGGCATGTTATATTCACGGCGATAGTACGTCACACCAGCAACACCGGGCGTTCCCCACTCGCGCTCCATGTCACCGAGCAGGCTGTACCGGCGCACTACATGCTGAAATGCATCGGTCAGATAAACTTTATCATCCGGGCCGATGAAGATTCCGTGCGACTGACTCACCAGGTGCGGAGAAATACCGAACTCCCCGTATCCCCACGAGGTGATGAAGTTCCCTTCCTTATCGAAAACAATGATGGGATGTTTGCCGCGAGTGAAGGCGAAGATGCGCCCTTTTGAATCAATTGCCGCATCCGACACCAACGAGAAGACCCATCCTTCTGGCAGCTTTGGCCAGCCGTCTACCAATTCGTATTTGTAATCTCCCTGTCCTAACGCCATATTGACCTCCAGGATTAAAGAACGATCTCCTAACAGGAGTCATTCATGAATTTCGAACAATACTTGAAAGTCGTCAAGGAACTGCTTACTCGACAATGAGTTATTTTAGCACGTTCATAAATTTTGGTCAATAAAAAGATGCTTCAATTCCACATGCCGTTTCAGCGCAGGATGTGTTACAATTTCCAACATGATTGATTCCATCAGCGTGTGTAGCAAGATCTTTCTCTAACCCGCTGT
>JAPUIP010000345.1 GCA_027296925.1 Candidatus Poribacteria bacterium
GACAAGATTGAGTCCAACGATTACTGATGGAGCTCAGCTCAACTGGAGGCCATTCACAAAACTATGGAATTCTTCGATGTCAGTATTATCGGGCCACACATCCTGAAATGCGTGTTCGTGCTTCTTGATTGCCGTCGTCAGAGTGTCATGAACACGACTGACTTCATCGGATGTCATTTCCGGAAGGAGGAGATCATGGACAACTTTCTCGATATTTGCATCCATCGCCAGTGACCGTACTTTCATTATGAACTTTGCCAAGTCGACGCCAATTTCGTGCAACGCACAAAGAACCGTTGTATGGACAATCTTGCGATCCTCCATGGGTAGCGATACTTGTTGAACACCGTCTGGGCATTTCTCAGTCGTTTTCTCTTTACTCAAAGTCGCGTCGACCTCACTCGATTTTCCATTAAGCTCGATGCGCATCCGCATGCTCAGAAGGCGTAACTGGTTGACCATGCGGATGTAATGCCGCGGCGTAGCGTCGAGCGAGTTGAGGACAGGTGCCCAAATATCCAGCGCCTTCAGAAATGTCTCGGAATCGTCTATTTCTGAACGCTTTGTTTGCCGCCGAAGAAGCGTGTTGAGCACAACCACACCGACGATGACAGCAACGACGAATGGCACAAAAAGATACCGCGATTCAGTGGGTTGCTCCCCGCCCGTCTTTTCTCCACTGGCCGCATCGTCGCTTTCGGACTCTACGCCCGCAGTCGATCCGGTACTAGTATCCGCTGGGTCACCGCCTCCGCTACCGCTGACCTGTTCGGTTTGATTACTCGGAAAGTAGGTGCTAGCCAGCGTAGAGAGTTGATCTAATCCCTCAAACGGGCCAAGCGCAAGAAAACCGCCGAGAAGAATAGCGGCACTGGCAGGAAAAATGACCCGGTCCAGAAAATTCGCTCGTCGATTAGCATCATCTTGTTCCGTCTGAGGTATCGACTCTATCGTCGGGTTCTGCTCAGCAAGTTTGCGCAGATCCTGCACGGAGGTTGCCGGTACGCTCACCTCGATATTGATCATCTTTCTCAGGTAGTGTCGTGCGAGTTTTAAGCGTTCGGCGCGTAAGACCGTTTTGTGCCGCGCTTCATCTTGTCCGGGTTGCGCAGGGAATTCCTCTTCAACCTGCTTGGCGAAAGTTGGGCTAATAAGCGGGATCACCGTATCTATCGAGATGCCGAAGACAATGAAGAATTTGAGCGGTGGTGAGCTGAGGAAGTTAACAATCTCGAGGACTTTTAGCACATGATCAGCAGGACAACGGTCAAGATCGTCGATGAATATTACAATCGGTCGATCGCCCATTGCTTTTTGGATGTCTTGCAGACACTCACGTACCTTGTAGCGAAGACCTGCGTCGGCCTCAAAGTTGATTGACTTAAAAGATGACGCTAGGCCTTGTATGAGATCTTTACTGCTAAACCCAAACGCAGTGAACTGGTCCAGTATTGTGAACCCAGCCATCACTGCGGCGAGAAACTGAAATTGCAAGCTCCACATATCTAGCGATAGTAACGAGAGTAACGGATCGGAAAAAATCGCAAGTAGAAGAAGCAAACCGAGCAATCCGAGCACCATCGGTCGTCGGGCGAGTCTGACCGCCATCAGGCGTACCCGAAATTCTAGTCCGCTGAAATGCCACAAAGGGCGGATGCCGTCTTTACGGATGTTCTCTAACAAGGCACCGAAGAAGTGTTCCTCGTCCTGGTGGTGCCATACGTTGAACCAAACGGGACGATAGCGGGCTTGGCGCGTAAACGCCTGGAGCATGCCCATGATGGACGACTTGCCCGAACCCCACGGACCAGTTATCGCGAGTGTCAGCGGTGGATCGGTTTGATTGTGGCTGAGAAACTCACTCAACCCCTTGGCGAGACGGCCGGTGCCGATGAGGTCGTCTTCCGGGTTGTCCAGCGCCGCATCGCTCACGCCAATCTCCATAATACCCTGACGGTGCGTGGCGGTAGCATCTACCGCGGAGGACAAGTCCGACTCGGTTTTGTTGCTCGCGGCGGCAACGCTCCTTTTAATTGATTGAATAAAGGAGAACAGCTTGCGTCGCATCGACCAAATAAAAAAGGTCAGTATCACAGCAATCACAAGCACGATTGCGTAGAGAGTGGACTCCCTCGGTCCCCAAAGAGTCGTGGATTCAGCACTGTCCAGCGAACCAGGGAGCACACAGCCTTTGTCATGGCAGTGGTAAACGCCTGTAGCTCGGTCTACATGCCCACCATTACTATCACGGCCACCAGGATGGGCACTGGCATTACCCACAAGCAGTACAGCCACAACGAGGAAAGAGAGTTTCATCTGCCAGAGCTTACTCACGAGAATCGCTGCTGTATTTGTTTTTTCGACACACCTAGTCTAGCAGGTGAGGGTGAAATTGCCTGAAAAGGCGGCTTTATATCATTTAAGGCGCTTGCTGTTGATTTGCATGCTGGATTGACCCTACATTTGCAACCTGGAAATGACCCGTCTCAAGCCAAGCGAATAGCAACCATTTCAAAGATCTAGGAAGCAGCAGCCGGGTCAGTTTTTGATGCAAAAAAAGGCGATTTTTGGCTGAGAGTTCGGTGCAATTCAACAATCAGCGGCTTTGGGCGCGCGTCAAGCAAACCGTAACGCTATTTCTTCGCACACAGTGGCGTGAAGGTGCACTGTTCGGCGTCAAGGAAGAGGAGGCGTTCTCGGTGGCGGTTGGCCACGAGACAATGACCGAAGACGACATCCTGAATGGACGTCTGATCATCGAGATTGGTATTGCCCCGATCCGACCTGCTGAATTCGTCATTCTCCGTATCCAACAGAAGACCGCAGAGGCGAAATCCTGAGTCGGATAACGAAAGGAGTATCAGAACATGGCACATCAAGACCCGCTACGAAATTTTCGTTATCGCCTGGAGATCAACCACATCGAGCAGGCTGGCTTCGCAAAGGTAACGGTCGGCGACTTGTCGATCGGCCCGATCGAATATCAGGAAGGCGATGAGATCACCACCGTTCGCAAACTTGACGGCCTCAACAAGTACGGCAACATCACATTAAAGTGGGGAATCACGGCATCAATGGAGCTCGCTGACTGGCATCAGTGTTGAGTTGCACCGAAACTTGACCAGAAATCGCCGATTATTTGCATCTAACTTTGACCCCGTCTGATTGCGCGGACGCAAAGAATACGCATTATTGGACCGCAACAAGTAGGGTCAATAATCAATGCAAATCCCGAGTCAGTTTTCTGTGCAAATCAACAGTCACGCAAACTTACGCAAAACTCACGCAAAACAGACGGGCTAATTAGAAGGGTTAAACAGCCAATTTATAAGTGACTGACCTTCTTGAAGAAAAATTGGTGGCCAGGGGCGGAATCGAACCACCGACACGCGGATTTTCAGTCCGGTGTTCGTAAGCCTCTAGCTTTATATTTCA
>JAPUIP010000346.1 GCA_027296925.1 Candidatus Poribacteria bacterium
GCTGGCTCCCGACAAACGTGTGATGGTCGCCCACGAACCCGACGGCCGGCTATATGGGCCGGCAATTTTCCGGACCTACTATGAAAGCGTCGGACACGGCCCACACTTTGATTCGGTGGCAAAGCGATCGAAACTGTTCAATTACGCGGTCTCCCGTTTTGAGAAGCAGTTCGCTGGCGTGCTCTGCTTTCAGAACGCGGAAGCCGATGGAGAAACCGGACAGGCCTTCCTCTACCATCACCAGTGGACACCCGATATGTCGGAGGGCTGGAACAAGAGCTTCCACCGGTATGCAGCCGAACACCGGATTGAGCGTATCCGCGTTGAACTCGAACCGGGCGACTTTTACGTCTTTTGCTCGGAAACCATCCATGAAGTCCCACCGGTTCGTGGCGACACCCCACGGATCGTGCTGGCGGCTTTCTTCGCCATGTCAGAAGACGACGATCAGATCTTCGTGTGGTCTTGATGTGAAAGGAGAATCAGATGAAAATTACGAAGGTAGAGACCTTCCAGATTGAAACCCCGCGCTATTACGGCCAGGTATCCGGCCATGTCATTGTCAAGGTTCACGTGGACGAGGGGCCTGTGGGACTGGGGGAAGCTTCGGACAGCCGGGCGGAGGATTTGGGATCGATCGCAAAACGCTACAACGAGTTGTTGGTTGGACGCGATGCCAGGCAGATTACAGAGATCAACGAACTGTTGCGGGCAGAGAATTTTAACAGCACGGTTTCCGATCTGCACCTCGCCTCCGCCATCGACCTGGCGCTTTACGACCTCAACGGCAAGGTGCAGGGTGTGCCGGCATACCAGTTGCTGGGCGGCAAAGTGCGTGACCGCGTTTACTGCTGCTATCCGACCTGGGGCTGGCAAGTTCAGGAAGACTTTGAGCGCGCTGCGAGCTACCTGCAGCGGCTGGTCGATCTCGGTCACCACCTCTTCCGCTACTATGTATCGGGCGACAGCGCGCTAGACAACCGGTTCCTGACCGAAATGAAGTCTCGTTTCGGCGACCAGATTCGGCTGAAGCAACTGGATTTTTCCGGCCGCTTCACGGAATGGGAAACCGCCCTGCGCTATGCCGATGTGCTCCGGCACCATGAGCCCTATCATTTCGAGCAACCGTCGCGTAACCTGCGGGTCTGTGCGGAATTCACGAAGCGAATGGATCTGCCGGTGAGCCTGCACATCAACAACCTAGCGCTCGGATACGAGGCAGCCGAACGCGGCGCCTGCACGGTGTTCAACGTGGCGTGCGTTTCCGGCGGACCGACCCACATCCGAAGGCTATTCGCGTTAGCCGAAGCGGCCGGACTCAAGTGCCTAATTGGCACCGATCAGGAATCCACCCTGGGGACAGCGGCACAGATCCACGTGGGCGTATCGATGCCCAACCTGCCTTTGCCCTGCGATCCGATGGGACCGGTCCTCTATATGGCGTCTCCGGCGAAGGAGCGCATCCGAGCCGAGGGGAGCTACCTCTATCCGCCTGAAGCGCCGGGGCTGGGTGTCGAGTTGGACGAGGATAAGCTGAAGGAATTGACGATTGCATCGGCATAGGAGGAGATCAAAGTATCATGAGACGCTTCACGCGAACCCCCTACTATACGGGGCCAGACGACCCCGAACGGGGACAGATTCGAGGCACCCTGCAACTTGGTGAGACCGTGATTATCGAAACCCCAGGTGGCGCCGACGGCGACCTTTACCCCGGCGTCGTCCCGGAATTGACCACACCACGCGGCTCACGTCCCGGCGGGCCATTCGTCATCGAAGGCATCGAACCCGGCGACTGGATTGCCATTGACATCATCGATCTCCAAGTTGGCCCCTACGGCTACTACAACAACGGCGGGCCGTTCCGGGGCAGCCTACGTTCGGTGGCGCCGGTCAAAGATGGCCTGCTCCACTTCCCACCGGATTTCGTTGTACCCATCAAACCCATGATCGGGGTGATTCAGCTCGAACCGGTGTCGGGGCACCCCTGCGCCTGGAACCACGGCGGTAATATGGACTACAATTCCATCTGCGCCGGCAGCACCGTGTACATTCGCGCTCAGAAGTCCGGCGGGTACCTCACGCTCGGCGACGTCCACGCTCGCATGGGTGACGGGGAACTGACCGGCACCGGTGTTGAAATCGACTCCGTGATTACCCTGAAGGTGGACCGCGTTCCCGGCTTTCCCACCGGCGGCATCGTGGTGGAGACCGCTGACAAGTACTTCACCTGTGGCATGGGTGCCAACTGGGAGGAAGCCCTGAAGATCGCTTGGACCGACATGGTCGTTCTGGTTTCGCATCTGCACCAAACCACAGCCGAATACGCCAATCTCATTGTCGGCACAATCGGCGACGCCGTGCCCGGCTATGCGGCGGGCACGCTGAACTCACGCGGTTTCCGAAGCGACGGTGCATACGTGACGTGTCAGATCGGCATTACCAAAGACCTGCGCCGGACGGGCGAACCTTTTCAACCGTGAAGCGCATTCCGTCAATTTCAGATGGCAGCGTAATGGAATGTGAGTTTGCGCAATAGCCCGGCAAAACCGCATGGCGAAATCATACCGTATATGGCATAATATACGGAATGATAGTCGCAACACTTGACACCGATATCGTCTTTTCCGGGTTGTATTCCAATCGAGGGGCGTCGCATCAGATTCTTCGTGCCGCGCTGAGTGAGGAATTTACGCCGGCGATCAGTGTGCCGCTCTTTCTAGAATACGAAGCGGTACTGAAACGGCCCCACAATTTACAGCAATTGGGCTTCACAAGCGAATCGATGGACACGTTTTTAACAGGGCTTCTACACGTTGCTGCATGGATTGAACGGATATACTATCTCTGGTGACCGCTACTGCCTGATGAGAAAGATCACCATCTGGTCGAATGCGCCCTAGCAGGTGGAAGCGACTACCTGGTCACGTTTAACCAACGCCATTTTGCGGTCTGTCAAGACCTCTTTCATTTTCGAGTCATCTCGCCCAGAGATTTTCTGGCGCGATTCAGGAGGTGATTTCGATGTCGCAATTCTCCTTGCGGCTCCCCGACGATTTGCATCGGAAAGCGGCCGCCTTGGCCAAAAAACAGAACGTTTCGATGAACCAGTTTTTTCTCTATGCGATCTCATCGATGGTCTCGAATTTAGAAACGCAGTCCTTCTTTGAGGACCGGCTTCAGCAGCCGGCGAATGCCGCCAAGGCCGACGCGCTTGCGGTGCTCGATACCGTTCCATCCCGTCCGGTGTTGCGGCCGGATGACGAATTGTCATCTGCTAACGGTTGAATTTCATAGACGTTCAACCCAACCGGCTCACTCCCCCGGAGAAGGACAGCGGATTCCCAACCGATGCACCATTCGTCCCTCACATCACCATGCCTTGCTCACGACCACTTCCGGCATGGGGTAATGCTACCCAACTGATGCGTTGCCTGGCATGGTTTTACCCCTATCTACGTGTGCTTTTTCCAATTCTTGCTAAGTGAGGAGTCCCCATGGCAGTTCGTGTGTTTGGTTGCAATCACATCGCAATTGAAGTCGATGACGTCGAGAAGGCAGTTGCGTTTTACAGCGATGACTTCAATCTGGAAATGTTGCGCGACGGCGGCGAAGGCGCGGCCTGATGCAAGCTCGGCGAGCATCAGTTCCTGGCGATATTCAAGGTGGACGAGATTCAACCCGACCGCTGGAAGCACTTCGGCATCATGGTCCGAGACGAAGACCAGATCGCAGAAGTCCGCGAGAAGATTACTAAAAAGTACGGCCTGAAGACGGAACCGCCGTTCCGCTGCGATTTCCGCGACCCGTGGGGGAATCGCATCCAGGTGGTCGATCTGCACGACGAATCGGTCGTCTGGCTCGAACCCTACCAGGAAGTCCAGAAGGTCGGTGCGAAGCTACCGGATTAAGCGCTTATGATACGAGTTTTTCACTTATGAACCCAGGCGCCTTGAACTGAAGTTCTCCACCCGCGTGGAAGTGAAATCCTTCGGGGCTCAGGACAAGTTGCCCGTTATGGAATCCCGCCTGTGCCGAGCTTCGAGGTAAGCTTCGAGGGAGGGTGCTTGCCCCGCCTGTCCCGAGCTTCGAGGAGCTTGCCCCGAACTTTGAGGGGGAACTTTGAGGGGGCAGCCGACTTGGCTCAAAGCCAAAGTCGTCTGTTTACTTTTCAATTTAAAAATCGACACCGATTTCCAGAAAACCCTTAGCTGTAGGGGCCGACGCTGAATTGAAAGTGATAGTCCTCTTTGAGTGATGCCTCAGAAGTGAGGTCTCATCTACGGTTGAGTCCGTATGGCGGGGGTCGATAATAGCCCAACCATCTCTAATAGCCTCTGTGAGGGTGCTAAAAACTGATCCATCCAATCGAACACCCGGCGTTTGAGACCCTCCCAGTTGTCAGAGAACCGATGGATTCGCAGAATCTCTTCACTGATATGCCACCATAACTTCTCAATCGGATTCGATTGGGGGTGATACACCGGTTGCCACAGGGCAATGATCCCCAGTTCGGCTAACGTGGCAATCGTTTGTGGGTGTCGATGCACATTATGCCAGTTGTCTAAAACCAGGTAAATTCGTTTTGTCAGATACAGGCGTCTGAGCGTCATTAGAAATTGAGACAACCTTCTGACCGTAATCTTACTGGCATGATCGTAGTGGAGTTGCCCACTTTGGGCATTTATCGCACCCACGATTCGCAGGCGCGTATTTGATTTGCGACTCCGCTGGTTTTTCGGTTGGGTGCCTTTTTTCGCCCATGCCTTGCCTTTGAGCGGTTGGCGGTACACTGAAAATTCATCCAGGAAAAGCATCACCGCCTTTTGCGGGTGCTTTCGCACATACCCCAGAATGCGTCGATTCCGTCGAATCTTGTACGCGATGGAGGGATCGATACTTTCAATAATGTCCCGACATCGAATCCAAGCCAACTGCAACGCCAATAGAAGATAGAAGATTCCTGAAAGGCTTTTGTAGACCGACAAGCAAGGGACTTTTTCAGCCAATGCCGCTAAAGTCCACCGACTCAACCCACAACCGAAGTCTTGTGGCGATTTTTCGGTCAGAA
>JAPUIP010000347.1 GCA_027296925.1 Candidatus Poribacteria bacterium
ATCGGATACATCAGTCACCGTCTGCTCGATCTCTGTACCCTGGACGGGATTGTCCTGACGTACCCACTCGCGCCGTATCATCGCTGGGTTTTGCCCACCGATGCCGACTCTCGGATAAAAACCCGAAGTCCCCGGGAAAGGGTATTCCGGTTCATCGGACTGCTTCTGCTGGTGAGCATCATCCCCGTCCACCTCGCCGGCGGCCGGTCGATGTTCCACAGCTTTCTGGGCACCGCCGCCGCCATCGGTCGGGACGACACGCGGCAACTGAAGCGAGGCTATCGACTCGTCGTGACCATCGACGGTATCTGGGCCCAACGACAGGTGCCGGTGTCAACACACTTCGATGTGGTCGCCGCCACCGAAGACGCGATCTTCGTCCGACGTCCGTCAGATCCTTTCAAAATCTACCGGGTTTCCGGCGCCGGCACCACCGCCATCGCGCACGCGACCATCAAGATCGCCCGGCGGATTCCGGCTCAACATCGCGTGGTCCATCTCCCGTTTCGAGACGAATCGTGGAAGCCGGAGCTGGTCGCTCAATATCCCCGCGCGTTGGTGACCGGCGTGCTGTGGACCGGGGTACCGCCACCCCGTTACGACTTCGACGAATTTCCCACCATCACCGGTGTGGGCAATCGCTGGGAGCTGGTCGATGCGCCAATCGAGTTCATCGACGGTATCCTCCGGCCATCGGACGCGAAACTCCGTGAGGCGATTCAGATTCGTTACTGGCAGGATCAAGGGCGCCACCGATGAAAACAATCCAGATCCCGCTAGACCTGCTGTCTCAGTACGCGGCGTTGACGAAGAACGAAATCTTGCTCTACCTGGCTATCCAGGGATTGGCAACGGCAGGGAAAATGAAACGAAATCTCCTGCAGGTCAGCCGCCGGCTCGGCAAAACCGAACAACGCCTCCGCGATGCGGAATTCGGTCTGAAAAAACGGGGGCTGCTGCCAATCCATTGGGTGGGGAATCAGCGGTGGTGGAGCGCCCACGCCGAGCCGCACCCCGATGGGCTCAACCCTTCTGATTCGACGCCGGCACGGTTCATCTCCGTCGTCACCAATGGTCTGTGAGGCACATCTCATGGAGTCACCGAGAAAAGCGGTTGTCTATTTGGATGGGGACCAACCGGAACTGAGACGGGCCTGGGACACGTTTGATGACCCCGTCGAAGCCCATCCCCTTTCGGATGAAGTTTGGCAATATGTTGGCAGCGAAAGGAATGATGTCTTGGGATGGCGACACTGCTGGTTTCCCCCCTTTCAAAGGGGGGTAGGTTCTCCCTCTCGTTCATTGGGGTCGATCTTGATGGAACAGGGGGAAACCACCCCCTCTGACTCCCCCTCAGACCGGGGGAGAACCTTTCGTCACCGCCATCACCCGCTCTCCAATGGTCGCCAATTGCGGTGGGTCGTGGCATCGCCGGGTTGGCTGCCTTCAGCAACACGTGTTGATGAACAGATTCCATTCCTCGAAAAGTACGACTTCATCGCGATCATCGAACTGAAAGATGAAGTTGTGCGGCAACGCACAGAAGCGATGTTGGCGGCGCACAGCAGGGATTACGATTATCAAATCAGTCCGCCGGTGGGGCGAGGCGTGAAAGAACGCTACGCCTTTCTGCATGATGCGGCACGGGTGGAAGTGATAGAAGCGGGGCAGATCTATGACGATCCGGATGATCTATTTATTCGCGAGCCGTACGTTGCCACATTCCGTGCCGGTGAATTTGACTTCACCGTCATCGCAATTCACATCATCTGGGGAAAGACAGTGAGACAGCGCCGCGCCGAGATCTCCCGACTTGATGACGTGTATCGTGCCATTCAGGACGCCGACCCAACCGAGCCGGATATTCTACTGATCGGCGACTTCAACCGCAATCCCGAAATGACATGTTTGTTCAATCTCCCACAAAAATCCCACATCAAAGACACCAGTCTCTACGATAACATATGGATTCAAACCGATTCCGTGACGGAGTACACCGGCAGAATTGGCATCGACCGGTTTGACGAGATCCGCTTTGGCAACGACGATAGAGCTGCGTCCCTGGCGGTTTCGGATCATCGACCGGTGTGGGCAGAGTTCCGCGTGGACTATGACGATGATTAGCTGGACAGTCAAAGCAACACCACGTTTCTCATCATCGATCGCCGGCAATCGCGACCGTATGGGCAACGTCCGTTTCAACGCCAAAAGTCTCACGACATGTGGATTGGGCAAAATCTCTCGTCTTGAGAGATTGGATAGACGGCGCGAGATCTCCGGCTATTGGGTCGGTAGATTCCCACCTACCACTTCTATTGCTCCGCTACGGCTGCTTCGCCCGGCGCCGCTTGTTCCTCGCGTTGCCCCGCGTCACGACGCCTCCGCCCTGTGTTCACTTCGCCCCGCTCGTTCCTCGCTCCGGCTTCGCTCACGTTGCGCCCTCGGATCCGCGACGATCCGTTCGCTTCACTGCCCCAATCCACCATCCACCTGCCTGAGCTGTCAAACCCATTCGTTCCACTCAAAAAGGATGGAATGTGGAAAATCAAAGGGTTGCACCGCTTTCGTCACCGCCCTCCCCCCCACTCCAATCCTTGGATCGAGTGCCCAAGCGTATCGAAATGAACGCGAGTTGGGATGAGTTGCCAAAGGCGGCGACAGTTGTGGAGCAAGTTTGAGCTTGGAATCACAGCGACAGCATAGAATCATTAGCGAAAGCAACGGGCGAAATTGAGATCCGATTTTACCGCCGTGACCATACCTGCCACCAGGGACGGCGACGTTTGTCATCCAGCTACAGGTGTGCCCGATCCAATTACTGGCTCAGTTGCATCACGATGGTGTCGTGGCGTTTGGAGGATTCTTCAGCGAATCGACGGCTCTCCACCAATTCCTGCGTCAGGTGATCTATCTGTCGGTTCTTTGTGGTGAGCTCGTCACGCAGTATGTCGAGTGTCCCAGCCGGTTCGACACGGTTGACACTGCCGTTGTCACACGCCTGCATGACAACATCACGCACGAAGTCCGACAGCGAAACGTCCGCTTCTTGTGCCTTTTCCAGGGCTTTTTCATAAAGTTCATCATTGACACGAACACTGAATTGTGACATTTGTATTGCACCTCGTTAATCGCAATGAAATGGCCGGGATTGTGTGACGCATGGATAAAAACGTGGTGCAAGCGCAACGCGTTTCAGTTTTCAGGCGGGCACGACCGTTTTTCGGTCGATCCAATGCTCTTCGAGTGGCCGCGATAGATCGGGTCAGAGGTCCGCTTCGCGAGACCAGGCTCTGCCCTCGCTATGCAGGGCTTTGACCTCGATTTCGCCCGAATAAGAAGAAATCTAGGGTATCACCGAAGGCGTTGAAAGCTATGCCCTCACTAAGCTGAAACGACCTCCAATGGTTAGGTTTGCTCTTACAGACCTTATGTCTTTGCGAGGCAAACCCGGACGCCATAAGGCTTTAGCAGCATCTCGAACGCGAGTTGGAACCGGTCAATGAGTGGATAATTCGATTTGAGTGTCATACTGTTTGGAGTTTATAATGAGCCTTTTGGTAGCCCCCCTCTATGTCCCTTCTAGAGTCGCATTTGCCTAGATAAAAGCAAGTAATTAGTTGGCACTATGCAACGGCTAGACATCGGAGCACTTTCTTGGGCACTCGGTTGATGTATCGGAAGAAATTGCGCACCGCTTCCTTCATCTCGGGAATGCTTTCAAACAGGTGAACATGAGTCACCCGTCGGCGCAGCCACTTCCATAAGCGTTCGATGCGGTTCAGTTCTGGACTGTCAGAGGGAAGCGTGTATAAGCGCATCCGGCCGTCCGGCTCCAGATCCTCCTGCACCAACTGTTTGCGGTGAATGGAAGCGCTCTCGGTTCTCAACACGATCTCGGCGGTGGGATAGTGTCTGCGCAGTTGCTCCAACAATCGATGGAAGCCTTCTCCTGAAAAGGGGTCTTCGATGCGATAGTGCACCTTGCCGGTGAGCGGATTGCTCACGGCATACGCCCAGAACGTCGTGTGGTCATCCTCGGTGGGAATCTGATACTGGGTTCCCTTGCGCACCCACATGCGTGTGATGGTGGGGAAGCGGCTCAGACGCGCTTCATCCTGGTAGAAGAGCAGGATTTCCCCTCGCTTTGCCTGGGCTTGGAACGGCTCAATATCTTGCTTGGCTTGCTCCACCTGCTTGGGGTCGGGCAGACGGGATTGATGTCGGGGACGCACGAGGGTATATCCCATCTGTCGAACCCGTTGGCGCACACGCTCGGGTGTCAGCGTGACCTGATAGGTGGCTTTGATGCGCTGTGCCATCAGTTTCATGCTCCAGCCGCTTTGCTGGTAATGCAGCTCTCGGGGGGAGATCTCAAGCCAGTAGCCCACCGGTTCGAGTTGCTCTGGCGTCAGTTGCCGGGTGCGTCCCGAGCGTGGTGCATCATACAGGGCGAGGAATCCATGCGGGTCAAAGGCGTGCACAGAGTGGCGTACCGAGTTGTAAGACACTCCCACGAGGGGAGCAATGGTTTTGAGGGCGTATCCTTGCTCGGCAAGCAGCACCATATGAGCGCGTTGACGGCATCGCGGTTTCGGAGCGTTCCGATACATCTGTTCGAGTGTCGTGCGTTCGGGGTCCGAAATCGAACGCAGTTGGAACTTGTGCATGATGCTATCCTCCGGATGTGTGATCGCAAAAAGCTGTGGAGGATGTGACAACAGACGCTATATCAAAGTCACATCTATTTCCTTGGTTTTATCTAGCAACACCTCACATGCACCAGACACATACCCCCACTGATACTTCATCTGCACCGGAGCCTAAGGACGATGCCCTTTCAACGTCCAGCAACGTCGTACGCTGCTAATCAGACCATAGCGATGTTCGTCTTGTATCCACACCCTCACCCGCTTGTCGACAGGAACGTCCAACGGCATTAGACGCAGGACTATCTCCGGCTTGAACGGCTCCACTTCCTCTGGGTCTGGGTCACGATGCTTCCGACGTGGCTTCTTACAACGCGCCCCCACTTTCTTCAGCCAGTAAGATACACCCCACCGGCTCATCTTTGATACCTCGCTCCTGCTC
>JAPUIP010000348.1 GCA_027296925.1 Candidatus Poribacteria bacterium
GACATCGGCACCGCCAAGCCAACCCCCGCGCAGCAGGAGGCGGCGCGTCACCATCTCATTGATTGCGCCGACGCCGATCAGCCTTTCTCCGTTGCGGACTATCAACAATTGGCAGATGCTGCGATTGCGGAGATTCACGAGCGAGGAAAGCGGGTGCTGGTTGTTGGAGGAGCGGGACTATACTTTCGTGCACTGATTGATGGGCTTTTCGAGGGCCCCGGCGCCAATGCCGGGATGCGAGCGAGGCTTGAACGGGAAGTGGAGATGCACGGCGCAGTTGCATTGCACGAACGCCTGCGCGAATGCGATCCGGAGTCTGCGGGCCGCATCCACCCGAACAACCTTGTCCGGGTGATTCGTGCTTTGGAAGTTTATGAGTTGACAGGAGTGCCCATCTCGGCACTTCAGAAACAGTGGCCGGATATCGAGCCGCGCTATCCATTCCACGCTTTCGGGCTCAACATGCCGCGAGCTCAGCTTTATCAACGGATTGAAAGACGGGTGGATGGGATGGTAGCGGCGGGCTTAATTGAAGAGGTGAAAAAGCTATTGGATCAGGGCTACCCACGGGATTGCATCGCGATGCAGAGTTTCGGATACAAAGAGCTTATCGATCACCTCGACGGGAAGCGCACGCTCGACGATGCGATTGCACTGCTCAAGCAGAATACTCGGCGGTACGCGAAGCGGCAGTTGACATGGTTTCGCAGAGATCAGCGGATTGTGTGGATAGCGCTCTCTCAGTTCGTTTCAATGGAGGAGATCGTGGACAACCTTCTGGTACAGGTCTCCAAAAATCGGTTGTCGACAGCAAGGTGAGAAAACCGTGAAAAGGATTGGTATCTTAACGGCAGGTGGCGATACCCCTGCACTCAATGCAACACTTTATGGCGCTGTAACCCGGGCCAACGCCTTGCGGATTGAAGTTTATGGATTTATCAAGGGGTACAATTCGCTCTTGAATCCACGGATGCCGTATGTTCATCTCAACCCGCTGTTTCAGAACATTCCTGAGTTAGACTCGACCTACGGCGGTAGCATCCTGGGTGCTTCTCGTGATTATGTAGATGTGAACGACCGAGAGACAATTCTGAAAGTTGTGGAGCGACTCAACCGATTAGGCATCGAAGGACTTATTTGTGTGGGCGGAGATGGTACGTTGAACGCCATGCAGTCCCTTGCCGATCATTTTCATACGGTGCTTGCGCCGAAAACAATCGACAACGATCTCGGCTTAAATTACATGGCCGAACCGGACGAATGGGTGCGCGAAGGCAAAGACGAAGGTAACAAACCCCAATACAGGCGGCTCGCTATACAGGATATGCGGCTGGAAGACATGGTCAACTACGTGACGCCAGGATATGCGACCGCTGTCTTTGTTTCCGCACAAGGGGTACAACGGATCAGAACGACAGCCGAAAGTCATCGCAGAATCGCCATTATTGAAGTGATGGGGCGCCAGTCGGGCTATCTCGCCCTGGGGTCGGCTTATGGTCAGCCGGATATCATCCTGGTGCCAGAATATCCCCTGGAACCGGATCGATTGATTCAAAAGGTTTTAGCACTGTACGAGGTTCAGAAAAATGTGGTAATCGTCGTATCCGAAGGGATCGTTGATGAATCTGGAAAAGAATTGGGTGTCTTGAGTGAGACGCGAGATCCGGCGGAGAACGTTCACTACAGCGGCGCAGCCGAAGCGATTAAGCGCATCTTGGTCGAGGCGATCGGAGATCTGTATTTTCAAGAACGGCGCCGCAACGAATCCGCCAACGCTGCAATCTTCACGCGTAAAGTTGGCCATACGCAGCGGGGCGGGCGTCCCATCCTGTTTGATCGGTTTTATGCGGCGCTACAGGGGGGCAAGGCGGTGGAGATGCTCCGGGAAGGATGGCATAATGGCATCGCCATTTTACAGCGATCTGAAGATGGTTTCTATTTGGATAGCATTGATGCGAATCGTTTGCGAGATCGATGGGGAGAAATTCATCCCCGTTATATGCACCCCTCTTTTTACGATCCAGCCCGTTTTCAGCCGTCAGAAAAAGGCATAGAGTATTTGCGACATATTTTTACCAATGCCGTGGGCCATGACGATGTTGAGTGGGTCCGCGCGCAGGTCTTTGACGCGAGTCATCTCCTCCAACCTTATCATTCCGTGAATGTCGATGTGCATAAACGTATCCGATATTTATCATAGGCATGAACAGAAGCGATTTTCAGAGAATTTGCCGACTTCGAGTGAAAGAAGCAAAGGTGCTGTTAGATCACGGCTGTGCTCCGGGGGCGTATTACTTGCTCGGCTATGCGGTCGAATGTGCGCTGAAAGCCTGCATCGCCAAGAAAACCAGGCGCTATGACTTTCCGGACCGGAAGCGAGTGAATGATAATTATACACATGATCTGGATAAACTGCTTACCGTTGCAAATCTCAAAGATGAATTGGAGCGCGAACGTCAAAGCAATCCCAATCTGGAAGATAACTGGACTATTGTCAGAGAGTGGTCAGAGCAATCTCGTTACGATGATGCAATATCAATATCAGATGCACAGGAGTTGTATTCCGCTTGCACAGGCCGAAGAACTGGAGTTTTGTCATAGCTGAAGAAGTGGTGGTAAGAGAAGTTGTCCTAAAAGAACCGCTCACACAAGAAATGATCGACGCCGGAGCGAATGTGTTACAACATCTCGATGAAGTCAATCTTGATGTCCAAGCAGCCTTGTGGGTATACCTGTGGGAATCGAATAGATGGTGGCTTGTGTTTGCGTTGCCCGGGGTACAAGAAAAGGGACGGCGCAAAAGTTATCAGAAAATACATGCTGTGCATTCCCAAATTCCAGCGGATCAACCAAATGTGCATTGGAGTGATATAAGCGTGGTCGAAGCTGATGACCGGTTTATATTCATGTTACGTCAAAGAACACCGGCCGTGTCTCTTATGTCTCGTATATATATTTCACAAGGCAAGATACATCACCGAGACATTACGGAAGCATACATTTATCGACTTAGGAAATGAGTTTTACGCTAGATACCGTTCCAACGCCGGAGATAGATCAAACATATCGACAATCTCCCGGTACTGTTCGAGGGCCATTGAATTTCGAGACTGTATTTTTTCGCCGAGGATTAAGAGATTTTTTGGCGTGTGGATGGGAGATACAAATTCTAACGCGGTCACTTTGTAGCCGTTTGCTTCCAAGAGCAGCGTTCGCGTGGCATCCGTCAACAGATCTGCCAATTTGACCCCGAAGACGCCGTGCCTCGTGATTGCGGTAAGCGGGTGGTTGCGCAACTGATTTAGGATCTCACTTTGGCAACACGGAACGGTCATCACGAGTGAGGCGTTTGCAGTGATTCCCAACGCGATTGCCTCATCGGTAGCCGTGTCACATGCATGTAAACTACAAAGGATGTCAACCTGAGTCGGCGGTTGAAAATCCCGAATACGACTGACTTGAAACGTCATATTCGTATAGCCGAGTTCCGCTTGCATCTGCTTGCAGCTTTCGATTAAATCGGCGTCAGTATCAATGCAGAAGAATTGGCATGGTCGTCCGAGTTTCTCACGGAGAAAGTAATTCAGGACAAACGACAGATACGATTTTCCACACCCACAATCGACAACGGTGATGTACTTGCGTCGCGGCACTTTCTCCAATTGGTCACGGATGAGCTTGATGAAATGGTTGATTTGCTCGTACTTCCGAGATTTGTCGCTTTTCAGCTTTCCTTCGGATGTTAAAATGTCGAGGGCTCTCAACAGTTTGTCAGCTTGTCCAATTTTGATGGGATGTGTTGCATCATCATCGATAACCGATTCGATACTGCCCAGCTTGATTTCGACACGTCCCGATTTAATACGGGCATTAATAACACCAGTAAACGACTCGCAGAGAATATCGTCATAGCCTTCATAGATGAGTCGTTCGATGCGATCGATGGCGTTCTTTTCGGTCAGATGCACCCGTGAATCACCACTATCATAGACCATACGGCTTGCGGTGATGTCTTCAGCCGCTTCTCGATAGATGATAACCTCGCTTTTCTGACTCGAACTGCAATTCAGGATTATCCTTTTGAAGTTCGCCACATCCTCGATTTTCGGGGTTAACATGGCGCGCAACGACGCAATTTGGGACGCCGGTATTGATTGTTTGATTTTTGTTTTCATAGTGGAAATTGTACTGAACATATTACACCTTAGTCTAGATGAATCGTGAAGGTTTCAAGCCCCAATCAATTGAAGACCGAATAAGCCAATCTTTCAAAAGTATGTTCATTGATAGCAATTCAAAAATCTCCAAAAGGTAAAAACGATGCGACTTGAAGATTACTTCGATTTTCTTGCGGCCGATGACATTCGGCTAAAAGATCACCGTATCGGCATTGAGTCTGTACTTTACGAGTACATACACCGGGCCCAAACGCCTGAAGAAATTGCGGCTCGCTTTCCGACACTGAGTTTAGAGGAAATTTATGCGACAATTTTGTATTACTTGCATAACAAAGAGAAAGTTGATGCTTACATCGCCGCGTGGATTGAACATGAAGATCGCATGTTCGCAGAACAAAGTCGCAATCTGATAGCAACGCGAATTCGATTAAGCAAGATTAAAGCGGAAAGAGAAGCCGTCAAACGCCAAGCATCTGAAGCTGAACCCCAACCAACCGGAGGTATAAAATGGCAACAAGGGAAGGTTATGAAGAATTACATGCCAAACTATTGGAAACACGCCGTACCTGGAAACGGACGTTGTTTTGGACCGGCTGTACAATTGTCCTCATCGGATTGGTTGCCATCCTCGCCGGAGAAGCGGTTATTGATCTGTTGATGCCATTACCAAGTGCTGTTCGCATCGTGCTCCTCGTCGGCATCATTGGATCAGTCGGATACTTGCTCTACAAATATCTCATTCAACCGCTCCGGACGCAACTGACGTTGCACGACGTCGCGCTCAATGTTGAGCAGAAGCACCCCGAGCTCGAAGATCGGCTCGTCAGCGCACTCCAGTTTGGTGAACGAGAGACAGATGATCCGATTGAGGCGCACCTGTTACAACGGCTCGTCACTGATGCGTCAGAGCGTGCTGGAAGCATTGATTTCAAAGCGACTGTGGATAAAAGCAAGAAGCGGAAATACCTCGGCATTGCAGTCGCTGCGGTCGCTGTTAGCGTTCTCCTCGCTTTAGTTTTTCCTGCCGAGATTAACACCACACTGCATCGGGTGTTGATGCCTTGGGAAAAGACAGAGCCGGTTTTGTCGACCAAACTGACTGTGCATCCGGGGGATGCGCGCTTGTTGCGTGGTCAAAGCCTCGCGATTCATGTCGAAGTGACCGGCAAATCTGCAGAGAAGGCGAGGCTGATCTACGCGAAGCCGAATCTATCGAGCGAGGCAACAGAGTTGGAAGAACGGCAGATTGATATGCTGCCAATCGAAGGGGAAGACAATCAATTCGGTTATGAAATCTTCAACATCAATGAAAACATGGAATACTTCGTGGTGGCGAACGAGGCCGAATCGGAGCGTTATACGGTCGAAGTATTTGACATGCCCAAAGTCATTGCGATTGAGGTTGCCTATACCTACCCCGACTACACCAAACTGAAACCGATCGTACAACAAGGAGACGGAAACATCCGTGCTGTCGCCGGCTCTGAGGCGGAGGTCCGAATCACGACGAATAAAGCAATCCAGTCCGCCACGCTGACAGTTGCGGGGATGGATTCGATGGCTATGGTAATCTCCGAGGGGCGCACACTGACCACAACCCTTGATGTCCTGCAGGATGGACAATATAGTGTGAAACTGCTTTGCGTCGATGGTTTCAACAATCAGATCCCAATCGAGTATTCGATTACCGCCACTCCCGATGCGCCCCCTGAGATTGTCATTAAGGAGCCGGGCCGAGATATCAAAGCCACAAAGCTGGAAGAGGTCAACATCCTTGCTGAAGCGACAGATGATTACGGCATTGGAAAATTGGCGTTGCAGTACAGCATTGGCTCGGGCGCTCCCCAGGAGTTGCTGATGGAAACCGTTGAGATGGAAGGGCGGACAATGATCTCCGGTTCATACACATTCTATCTCGAAGAGCTTGATGTGGAGCCGGGGGAGGTCATCTCCTACTATGCAGAGGCCACCGACAACAATACGCGGACAGGACCTGGCAAGCGCATCTCTGAACTCTATTTCATTGAAATGCGTCCATTCAACGAAAGGTTTGAGGAGATGGAGGCGGAATCCGGTTCTTCGCCGGCGGGGCAGATGCTGGCTGGGCTTGTCGCAGAACAGAAGGAGATTATCAAGGAAACATGGAAGCATGTCCATACGCGTCCAGTGCCCGCTACGGAAGATTACGACTTTTCTGTTAAGAAGACAGGCGATAGGCAGAACAAGCTCAAAGATAAGGTGCAGCAGGCGGTGGATGAAATCAGTGCGTTTATGCGCACCGGTTCTGTTGATCCAGAGACCTTGATGAATCTAGAGGAAGCAATCGAGAAGATGCGTGAGGCGAGTGACGAGCTTTATGCCATTCAGCCGCGCGAGGCAATGATACCTGAGCAGGATGCGCTCGAACGACTCGTCAAAGCGATGATGGAGATGCAGAAGATCCTGACGCGGATGCGAGAAAGCGGAAATCCAGTTGCCGACAACATAGAGATGGAGATGGAAGACCTGCAAAACGCATTCGAGGAAGATGAAAACGAATTGGATGAGCAGATGCGCGAGCAGACGCAAGAGATGTTAGATCAAGCGCGAGAGATGCTTTCCCAGCAGCAACAACTGACTCAGCAGAGCCAGCAGATGGGACGTGAGGGGCAGCCTTCGCCGCGAGAAATGCAGCAGAATAGCCAACAACAGCAGCAGTTGGCACAGGATGCTCAGCAGATGGCACAGCAGGCTGAACAGATGTCTCAGCAGCAGGGACAGCAGTCTGGAAACAGTACGGGACAACGTATGGCACAGGCTGGCGAAGCGATGGGGCAAGCGTCTGAACAGATGCAGCAAGCGTCGGAGCAGATGCAACAACAACGTCCCCAAATGAGCGCGGCAAAAGGGCAAAAAGCGGAAGAAAATCTTCAGCGCGCAATCGAGGAGCTTGAGAAAGTTGCGGCGCAATTCACGGATGATGCGCTTGATCAGGCGACCCAACAGTTGGATCGGCTCATGGCGGAACAGTCGGAAGTTCGTGAGCAAACGGAGGCGCTTCAGGAGAAAACTCAGCAGAACGGCGTTCAGTCAGAAGATCTGCGGCAAGCCTCTCAACTCGCCAATCAGCAGCGAGCCCTTCGCCAAGACCTCGACCGCCTGCAACGCAATCTTTCGAATCTGCAAGAGTCGCTCGATGAGAACAACCCCGAAGCAGCGCGAAATGTGGCGGATGCGAGGCGGCGACTCGTTGAAGAGCAGGTGTCCGATGATATGGCAGATGCGCAACGCGCATTGCAGTGGCGAAACTTCGCCTCATCTGAGCGGGACCAACGCGAGGCGCTTGACGCGCTTCTGGAGGTACGAGATGATTTACAACAAGCCCGAGCGAACATGGCAAAAACGGAGGAAGAGCAGCTTGAGGCCGCATTAGAGCAACTGGAGCGTTGGGAGGATCAGATGGAAGACATCCAGCGCGAGCTTGAGGCGATGGACAATCAAGAAACGCCGTTGACGCCAGAACAGGAGCAACGCCAGCAACAGTTGTCCGAGTTGCAATCGCAGATGCAGGAACGTGCGCAGGCTGCCATGGAGGCACAGCAACGGCAGGCCCAACAGGGCGAGCAATCCGGCCAGCAAGGTCAAGTTGGGAGTGTCGAGTCGGATCGAGAGATTGAAGAACTCTGGCTTGATGCGCTCCAGGCGATGAACGCTCAGCGTGGAAACCGGCGCGCGCCATTCCCCAACTACGATTTTGCTCTGCGTGAACTGCGGAAGCTTGAGAGTGCGCTTGAGGAGCGTCTCACCGAGATTCAGGAAAAGAAGCGCCTCGCGCAGGTTCTCAAGGAAGATGTGCCCCCGGAATACCGACCTTTGGTTGATCGCTATTATGAGTCTCTGGCAAAGTGAAACATGGCGGAGGTTATATCATGTCTCTTTCCATTCCAAACGATCCGATTCCCCTAAAGATAGATAATCATGGCGTTATGCGAGTTGGCGGAACTCGTGTCACACTTGATATAATTGTCGCAGCCTTTAATAGAGGTGCAACTGCTGAGGAGATTGTACATCAATATCCTTCTCTCTATTTAGCCGATGTTTATGACATCATTGCCTACTATCTACGGCGACGTGAGGAAGTCGAAGCTTATCTATCCCACCGTCAAGAGCAAGCAGATCACATACGCGAACAGAATCAGTCTCGGTTCGATCCAAATGGTGTTCGTGACCGTCTATTAGCGCGTCAGCCCCTGAGTCATGCTTAAGTTAGCTGCTGACGAGAATTTCAACAATAACATTGTCCGCGGACTGTTGCGTCGGAAGCTAGATCTGGATATTGTTCGCATTCAGGATGTTCTGTGTTTCTGTGTAAAAGTAGGAGGGAGTTTTAGGATTTACGGCTGACAGTTAGTATTCAGAGGCATTATGAAGGATTTATCCCCCAGCAAGTCGACTCAAAGTGATTTTGACGCCGGTGCATCGTTGCAGGACCAAATCCTACGTGAATGCGAGGCAATGACAAATATAGACAGCTATTTTTCGTAACAAAAGGCAAATATGGAAAACACCAAAACTCCGAGTCTTACCCCTGCTCAACGGCTACACTTCGACATCTACGGCTTTGTATTGCTAGAGAACGTCCTAACGCCCGATGAAGTCTCCCGTATGAAAGACGCCCTCCATCACATGAAAGCCGATCCAGACCTGAAATCGAAACGGGTATACGCCCACAAACGCGGCGATCACCACGTGCTTTTGGGCAACCTGGTCGAATACGATTCCGCCTTACTGGAGTATGCGGCTCATCCCAAGCTGGTGCCACTGGTTGAGGAGATTGTCGGTGGCAAGGTGCGCCTTGAAGAGAGCGAAGCGATTATTAACCGCAGAGATCCGGAGGCTGATATCGAGGAACTCTATAGTCGGCGCTATAAACCCACCGGATTTCATCGGGGGACCCAGCACGGTTGGGGAACGTACATAGAGCAAGACAAATTTCACTGCGTGTTCGTGAAGACCCTTGCGTATCTTACCGATGTCGGTCCGGATGATGGCGGCACCTGTGTCATTCCGGGCAGCCACCGACTCACCTGGCCGGCGAAAGAGATGATCGAAGCCGCACTGTCAGATGACAAGTTGATTTATCAGGTTGAAGCCACTGCCGGTTCCGTACTCCTTTTCGCCGAATCGCTTATCCACAGCACCACTGCCATCCGCAGCGACAAGGAGCGGACAATCCTAATTTCGGGCTACACACCACCGATGCTCCGCGAATGGCCTGGGAATGAAGTGAGCCCGGAGTTTATTGAAACCCTCCCCGACGAAATCAAACCCCTTATCTCCGGGAGCGATAGCTGGCGTTGGCAAAGACGGTACTGAATACTTAAAGGATTCTCATGGCGCCCCCAAAGCCGTATTGTTTTGTCTCTTTTTTATGGTATTTAACATAAAAAACCTATAAAAAGGTTTGCAAAATCCAGTTGCTTGTGTTATTATTACCGCCGGCAACCGAGCATCTAAGCTGAAGTTGTCAGTATTCCACCTTCACCTCCTGACCGTTCAGGCGACCACATGGCGAAAACAAAGTTAATTGATAGCTTCAATCGAGAGCACACAAACCTACGCATCTCCGTGACGGATCAGTGTAACTTCCGCTGCATCTACTGCATGCCGGAAGACATGCAATTCATGGAAGATGAGAAGATTATGACCTTTGACGAGATCATCCACCTTGCTCGGATCGCGGTCAATTTAGGCATCAGCAAAATTCGTCTCACCGGGGGTGAACCGCTAGTTCGCCGCGGAATCCCCCAACTTATCAGTCGGCTTCGTCAACTGGATGGACTAAAAGAAATCAGCTTAACAACAAATGGCATCGGCTTAATTAAGCAGGCGAAAGACCTCTATGATGCCGGTCTCCGCCGGATCAACGTCAGCCTCGATACATTGAATGAAGAGAAATTTGAGCAGATGACGCGCCGAAAGGTGCTTTCAAGGGTGTTAGCGGGGCTGAAAGAAGCGCAGCGCTGCGGATTTAATCCAATCAAACTGAATGCCGTGGCAATGCAGGGATTTACCAATGATGAAATCGTTGACCTCGCGAAGTTCGCCCGTGAAAACTCTTATCAACTTCGATTCATTGAATTCATGCCTTTAGATGCAGATGACATCTGGGGACGGAATATGTTCGTTTCGGGTAAGGAGATTATCAGTAAGATCAACGCAATCTACCCGCTGGAGCGTGTTCAAAGCAATGGCGAGGCGAAGCACGACGCGGCAAAGCGTTATCGTTTTACGGACGGTCGAGGCGATGTTGGTATAATTGCGTCCGTGACTGAGCCGTTTTGTGATCAGTGCAATCGCATTCGTCTAACCGCCGATGGCCAATTGCGGACGTGTCTCTTTGCACTCGCGGAAACAGATCTGCTGACGCCACTTCGAACCGGCGCTTCTGACGAAATGATCGCAGATCTCATTATTGAAGCCGTTAGAAATAAGGAACCGGGACATAAGATTAATTCAGCAGACTTTGTCAAACCGAAACGCAACATGTCAATGATTGGTGGCTAGCGAAGCGTGGCAGGGAAGACGGGAAAAGGGAAAGAGAATAGAAGAGGAAGAAAAGGCAGTTTACGTTTTACGCAACACACTGTATGCAAAGGGAGTTTAATCAAAGCGAATGAGTACGGAATTAGTTATTAAAGATTTACGCATCAGCGTGGGAGAGAAACCGATCATCAAGGGCTTAAATCTAACTGTCAAACAGGGTGAGATCCACGCATTGATGGGACCAAATGGATCTGGTAAGAGCACGCTCGCCAATGCCCTGATGGGGCATCCATTCTACAGCGTCGATTCTGGCGAGGTCACTTTTGGTGGCGTGGATGTCCTCGAACTTGAGCCCAACGAACGCGCAAGATTGGGGCTTTTCCTCGCTTTTCAATATCCAACGGCAATTCCCGGCGTGAGTATGGCGAATTTCCTTCGTATGGCAGTTAGCGCTGTTCGCACCGAAAACTCAAACGGCTCGGAGACAACAGAGTTGATTCCGATGCGAGCCTTCCGGCGAGAATTACGTGAAAAAATGAAACAGTTGGGTGTTGATGAGTCATTTGCCCGTCGCTACCTCAACGAAGGTTTTTCCGGAGGCGAGAAGAAGAGAGCGGAGGTTCTGCAGTTGGCGATGCTTGAACCCAAGATTGCGATTCTGGACGAGACCGATTCTGGGTTGGACATCGACGCGGTGCGTATCGTTGGCGAAAGCCTGAATCAGCTTATTGGCCCGGACCTTGGGGTATTAATCATCACGCACTACCCACGCCTCCTCACCTATATCCGCCCACAATTTGTCCATATTCTGCTCGATGGCAGAATCGTGGAATCGGGTGGTTGGGAACTCGCTGAACTCTTGGAGAAAAAAGGATACGACCCAATCCGCGAAAAGTATGGCATTAGTCCAGAAGTTTTAGCAGACGATGATGTAGAAGACCCCCTATCCGCTTTGCGCCGATAAAGTGGGCAGACATTAAATCCAATACTACTGTTACAGTCCTTTCAAGGAGGGGACACAGAAGATGACACAACATATGACACAACCAGAAACCGAAACGGTCGATATTGGCGTCAGTAGCGATTATAAATACGGATTTCACGATGATATCAAGCCGGTTTTCAAATCCCGAAAGGGCTTAGATACTGAAATCATTAACCAGATGTGTGATGTCAAAGGCGAACCCGATTGGATGCGCCAGTATCGGCTGAAAGCCTATGAAATCTTTAAGCAGAAGCCGGATGTGAACTGGGGCGGTGATCTTTCCGGCCTCGACTTCGATGACATCTACTACTATGTCAAAGCCTCTGATCGGACAGAGCGAAGCTGGGATGACGTTCCCGATGACATCAAGAGAACCTTTGATCGGTTGGGGATTCCCGAGGCCGAGCGGAAGTTTCTTGCCGGCGTTGGCGCCCAGTATGACTCAGAAGTTGTTTATCACAGCCTTCAGGAGGAACTGGACAAGGTTGGCGTCATTTTCGTCGATACCGATACCGCCCTCCGCGAATATCCAGATCTCATGAAGGAGTACTTCGGGACGCTTATTCCTTCGGCGGACAACAAGTTTGCTGCGCTCAATAGCGCCATCTGGAGTGGAGGTAGTTTCATCTATGTTCCACCCGGTGTGAAGGTCGATTACCCCTTGCAGGCGTACTTCCGTATCAACACCGAAAACATGGGGCAGTTTGAACGAACACTGATTATCGTCGATGAAGGCGCAGAGGTTAACTACGTTGAAGGCTGTACAGCGCCGTCATATTCCAGCGCATCACTGCACAGCGCCGTTGTGGAGATCGTCTGCAAGAAGGGGTCGCGTGTCCGCTACACCACGATCCAGAACTGGGCCAATAACGTATACAACCTCGTTACGAAGCGAGCCTTTGCCTATGAAGATGCCCACATGGAATGGATCGACGGTAACCTCGGTAGCAAGCTGACCATGAAATACCCCAGTGTTTACATGATGGAGCCAGGGGCTCGCGGCGAGATCCTCTCCATCGCTTTCGCGAGCAAAGGGCAACATCAGGATGCCGGCGCTAAGGTCATCCACTGCGCACCGCACACCACCTCGCGCATCACGTCCAAATCGATCAGCAAGGATGGCGGGCGCTCCAGCTATCGCGGTGAGGTCAGGGTGATGAAGGGCGCAAAGGGGTGCAAGTCCACTGTCCAATGCGACGCCCTGATTCTCGATGAGAAATCAAGATCTGATACCTATCCGGTCATCCAGATTGATGAAAACGATGTGAATATCGGACACGAAGCCCGAGTCAGCAAGATCGGTGAGGAACAGCTCTTCTATTTGATGAGTCGTGGGCTTTCCGAAGACGAAGCCTCGGCAATGATTGTCAATGGGTTCATTGAACCGCTCGTCAAGGAACTCCCTATGGAGTACGCGGTGGAAATGAACCGGCTGATTCAGCTTCAGATGGAAGGTTCGGTTGGATAAACGGACTGCGTATTTCATAAGCGTTTTATGCATTACGCAGATGGAGATTTGAAGTGTCAGAACTGAATCAAAATCCCCCTCATGCTTATGAAGTCCAAACGGGGGATTTTTCGCGTGAATTTGTAGAGAAAATATCCAAAGCGCAAGACGAACCGCGTTGGATGCGTGAAAGGCGGCTGGAGGCTTATGGCGTTTATGAGTGCCTGCCAATTCCCAAAACCCCCAACGAGGATACGTGGAAACGGACGACGGATATACATGTTCAGGACTATTGGCGTCGAACAGACCTGCGTATGCTGAAGTTGCAGGCGTATCAGCCAATCGCGCTTTCCCCTTCAGATTTGGCGGATCGCCCTCCTCTATCCGATTCTCTGAAGGCGCAGATGCAAGTGCCCGAAGAATCCGGGCGGATTGTGCTGCAAGATGGGGTCGTTGTCGATGTCACCCTCTCACAAGACCTTGCCCGCAAAGGCGTGTACTTCGCCGATCTGAATACGGCGTTGCAGGAGCGCCCGGATCTGGTCGAGTCGTATTTCATGACGAAGGCAGTGACCGTCGATTGGAATAAGTTTGACGCGCTGCACGGGGCGTTCTGGCAGGGCGGATACCTGTTGCATATTCCCAGAGGCGTCGTTGTCGAAATTCCATTGCGTGCCTTCGTTGTGCTGTCTGAGCCACAGAGAGCGGACCTGGCGCACGGGCTGATTATTGCTGAAGCGGATAGTCAAGTCACCCTTCTGGAGGAGCATCTGTCGACAGATGCCAACGCGCCGGGTTTGCATTGCGGCGTCGTTGAAATTTTCGTGGGCGACAACGCCCATATCAACTATGTGCAGTTACAGAACTGGAATCATCGAGTCTGGAATTTCTCGACGCAACGGGCAATTGTCGGAAGAGATGCTCAATTTCGTTGGGTCGCTGGGGAGCTAGGCAGTCGTGTAAGCAAATTGCATCAAGTTTCCGTCCTGGAGGGAGCGGGGAGTAATGTAGAAATGCTTGGATTGACGTTTACTCACGCCCGCCAACACATTGATACACACACCTATCAGGAACATAAAGATCATCACACGACGAGTGATTTGCTCTACCGAACCGTGCTCAAGGATCGCTCACACACGGTGTGGAATGGCATGATTCACGTCCACCACGAAGGGCAATACACCGATGCTTATCAAAAGAATGATAATTTGCTACTGAGTGAACGTGCCCGAGCCGACACCAATCCCGGCCTAGAAATTTTGGCGAATGAGGTCCGCTGCACTCACGGTGCAACCGCTGGACCAATCGATAAAGATCAGGTGTTTTATCTCATGAGTCGTGGCTTGTCTTATAACCAGGCGGAACGGCTGATCGTCGATGGCTTTTTTGAACCCGTCATGCAAAGAATCCCGTTAGAATCAGTTCGGGAGCAACTTCAACAATCTATTAATCGGAAACTCGCAATCTAGGTCGTGGGCATTAATGCCGGCGACCTCACCTCTAAAAAACATAGAAAGGAAACAGAAAATGAGTCAACCGAAAATCGTTGCCTACATGAAACCTGTCTGCGGTTGGAGCAATGGCGTTCGTGCAATATTTCAGAAATACGGTTTGGAATACGAGGACAGAGACATCATTAACAACCCCAACAACTATCGAGAGATGGTAGAAAAGAGTGGCCAGCCACTTCAGCCGACCCTTGAAATCGACGGCACTATCCTCGCGGATGTGAATGGCGACGAAGTTGAGGCATACCTCCTCGAAGAAGGATATGTTCAGCCAATCGATGCGGAAGCGGATGTGCCAACGGATCAAGCATGCGCAGATCATGGCGAAACCTCGGTAAATGTCGATCTGCCCGGTCGACTCTCACACTGGGCAAGTAATCTCTTTTCAAAGTAAGGGAACATCATCGAAATGGTTCACGCTGCCGTATTAAGCGTGAAACGTCAGGGAAGGGCTTCTTCTGACGTTTTGTGTTTGCTGCAAAGTTGTGAACCATTTCGATATGTCGCTGGAGGCTCCCCCATGCATGCTCAACCAATGAATGATGCGCTTACGCTTCACACACTGGATGTCGAAGCCATTCGAAACGATTTCCCGATTCTCAAACAGGAAAGCGATCCGCGGCTGATCTATCTGGATAGCGCGGCGACCTCTCAGACGCCTGACTGTGTTGTCAACGCGATGGATGAGTATTATCGTACCTATAACGCAAATATCCATCGAGGCATCTACCGAATTTCTGAGGAGGCGACTGCCAGGTACGAAGAAGCGCGAAAAAAGATCGCTCGTTTCATCAACGCCCGTCGTTCAAGCCAGATTGTCTTTACGCGGAACACGACCGAATCGATAAACCTCGTCGCGTATAGTTGGGGGAGTGCCAATATTCGAGAGGGCGATGAGATCCTCGTAACGGTGATGGAACACCACAGTAACCTCCTGCCCTGGCAACTGTTAGCGCAGCGAACCGGTGCAAAGCTGCGGTTCATTGAGATAACAGAGGAAGGTTTGCTGCAATTGGATGACCTGGATCGATTGTTGACGGAACGTACTCGGATCGTGGCGATGACGCATGTTTCCAATGTACTTGGCACGATTAACCCGATTCAGGATATCACCGCCGCCGCTCATGCGGTCGGCGCCAAGGTCCTCATTGATGCGGCGCAAAGTGTGCCCCATCTACCGGTAGATGTGCAGCAGATGGATTGTGATTTTCTCGCCTTCTCCGGTCACAAGATGTGTGGTCCCACCGGTATCGGTGTGCTGTATGGCAAGTTAGATCTCTTGGAGGAGATGCCTCCATTTTTAGTCGGTGGGTCGACGATTCGTTCTGTGCAGCGCGAACACTCGATTTACGCCGACCCACCCGCCAAATTTGAAGCGGGCACGCCGAGTATTGCAGAAGCGATTGGACTCGGGGCTGCTGTGGACTATCTGCGCAAAGTTGGACTCGAAGCCATATATGCCCATGAGCACGAGTTACTCGAGTATGCGCACCAGAAATTGAGCGATATTGAGGGGCTCACCATCTACGGGCCGAAGCCACGTCAAAAAACAGGGGCAATCTCATTGAATTTGGATGGCATCCATCCACACGACTTGGCGGGCGTTCTAGATGTCAGTGGAGTTGCGATTCGAGCTGGGCATCATTGTGCGCAGCCGCTGATGCAACAATATGATGTTATTGCTACAGCACGTGCGAGTTTCTATCTTTACAACACACTCGAAGAGATTGATCGGCTTTATGACGGACTTCTAACCGCTAAGAAGATTTTCACGCGGAGACGACGATGAACATCTACGAAGAAGACATTTTGGATCATTACGAAAGCCCCAGTAATTATGGAACACTTGAAGATCCCGACATCTCCTACGAAGAGGATAATCCCCTGTGCGGGGACAAAATCCGCATGGAGCTCAAAGTTGAGGACGGCATCGTAGCAGACATCCGATTCTCTGGGCACGGTTGTACAATCAGCCAGGCGGCTGCCTCTATGCTGACAGAAAAGATTAAAGGACAGCCTCTGGATGAAGTGAAAAAGCTCAGCAAAGATGACATTTTAGAGATGCTTGGAATCCCCTTGGGACCTGTGCGACTCAAATGTGGCCTATTGGCTTTGAAGGTACTTAAAGCAGGCGCCTACGGACTCAAAGGTTGGCCTGGAGAAGAAGATGAGGAGAGCGGTGAATGAGCAAGTTTTTCAAAGTTGCTGAAGTCAGTGAACTGCCGCCAGGCGGAAAAAAAATGGTTGAAGTGGACGATATACCGGTGGCACTTTTCAATGTAGCAGGTGAATTCTACGCCATCGAGGATGTGTGTACCCATGATGACGGTCCGCTGGCCGAAGGTGAGTTGGATGGAGACGAGATCGAATGCCCTCGACACGGGGCACGTTTCAATGTGCGTACAGGGGCCGTCCTTTGCATGCCGGCCGTAGAACCGGTCGAGTGTTACGACGTCAAAGTTGAAGGCGATGATATTCTGGTCAGTGTGGACTAAAGGAGAGTTTTGATGGTAAAGGAAGAAACTGTTCGTGAGAACCTGAAACAAATTATAGATCCAGAGATCGGTATTAATATTGTCGATATGGGCTTGATTTACGGTGTTGACATTCAGGCCGAAACCGTTGACATTACGATGACCTTGACAAGTCCTGGCTGTCCTGCTGGCGGGCAACTCGTCAATGGAACCCAACACGTGACTCAGCAGCTTGATGGTATTGACGAAGTGAATGTCAATGTCGTTTGGACGCCCCGTTGGACACCAGAAATGATGAGCGAAGAAGCGAAAGACGAGTTAGGCATTTTTTAGTCTCCGCCAAGCCGTATTTAGAGGGATTCAAGCCAGAAAGAACGCTTCGATGTCAAGCGCTTTGTCCGTTCAACAGAAGCAACCTAAGACGCTAAAAAAGCTGGGCAATACAGGTTTCCATATCGTCTGGAAAGATGAACATGAGAGTGAATACACTTACCCACATCTCAGAAGATTATGCCCATGTGCGGAGTGCTCAATGACAAGGCACAGCGGGCGAGATGTTCACTCCTTATTCGGGCCAGAAGGGGTTGGGGAGGTGTCGCTGATAGCTGTTCCCGACGATATTCGTGCACTAGACATTGAACTCGTTGGTCGCTATGCCATCCAGTTTACCTGGAGTGACGGGCATTCGACTGGAATTTACTCCTTTGAAACACTCCGGGAAATTTGTCCCTGTCCGGAGTGTACTGCATAGCGGAAGGCCGAATGGACTAGAACCTAACGCATCAAGGTCAAAAGCTTGAAAACACCAGTAAGCCATACTCGCTCCCCGCAATCGACAGCAACACTTCCTTCCTCAGCGAAAGCCACCGAAACACCCCCTCCTTTTCAGCCAGAAAAACATGAAATTTCAGTTCGTGAGCTCAAGCAGAAGCTCGATCAAGGTGAGCCACTGCTTCTGCTTGACGTCCGAGAACCGTTTGAACATCAGATCGCGCATCTAGCGGATGCGGTGCTGATTCCGATGAACCACTTACCCCAGCAGGCTGGTCAACTCGAGCCCAACGATGAAATCGTGATTTATTGTCATCACGGCATGCGGAGTATGCACGCAGCTTATTACCTGTACCAGATCGGTTTTCAGAACGTCAAGAGCCTGTCCGGTGGAATCGACCAGTGGGCGATTGAAATTGAGCCCACACTGAATCGCTACTAAAGCACAACGCCTTTAGAGAGGACAAAATGTTCGTTCAATTTGAAGATAGAAGCGGGATCCTGGAGCAAGCGGAAATGGACATTCAGGAGCCGTGCCCGATCTGTTGTGGAATGCTGTTTCTCATAGACGAGTCCGATCCAGAGAGCGGGTTCCGTTGCAGTAGCTGTAGCCTCATGTTTGAGCCGGTGCCGGAGAATAACCGTATGTAAAAAGTTAAGAGGGAGCTTCGGGATTTGCCGATACCTGGCACGGATTCACCGCCTAAAACGGATATTGCCCCGCCGAGGGATATTTACCTTCTCTGCGGGGCTTTTTCATGCCTGCAAGCCGCCGCCAGTCCGACAGGTAGATTCACACTGATTCTCGACCGCCGTTGCGCCATTTGCTTGAGTGCTTGATTAGATAGCTCTGTTGAGATAAAATAGTATAAGACATGCAACGTGAGCACAAGACGGCAGAGCAACTTGGGAGATCTTACCGCCCCGCGGAGTTTATCCTGAGCAAGTGAAAGATTTCAACCCAGTTGCCCCTCGGCATAACGGTGGCGGAGCACCTTCTTGTCGAACTTACCCACGCTGGTCTTGGGGATTTCATCGACGAAGGCGATCTTATCGGGAAGCCAGAATTTCGCAAATTTCGCGGCAAGATACGAATTCAACTCTTCGGTCGTCACCGCGCCTGCCTCCGGGACCAGCACAGCCACTGCCATCGGGCGTTCACCCCACCGCTCATCGGGAATGGCGATCACTGCAGCTTCCATCACTTTGGGATGCGCCATCAGCCCGTTTTCGAGCACGACACTCGAAATCCATTCGCCGCCGCTTTTGACCAGATCCTTGGTCCGGTCGGTGATGTGCATGTAGGCATCTTCGCTGATTGTCGCTACATCCCCCGTGCGGAACCACCCGTCCGGCGTGAAGTGATCGGGGCTCGCGTCAAGCTTATAATAGCCTTTGGCGATCCACGGTCCGCGTACCTGCACTTCGCCCATTGTGATGCCATCCCAGGAGACTTCTTCACCAGCCTCGTTCACGATACGCATCTCCACGCCGGCGACGGGATAGCCCTGTCTCTCCTTGACATCCCACTGCTCATGTTCTGGGAGCGCCAGGTGGTGCGTCTGAAGCTGGGAAACCGTCCCTATGGGTGACAGCTCGGTCATACCCCAGGCGTGCAGCACACTGACGTCCAACTCCTTCTCGTAGGATTCGATCAGCGCCCGGGGCATCGCAGCGCCACCGACAGTCAGCACCCGAATGTGCGAAACATCCCGTGGGTTCTCCTGGAGCTCTTGATACAGCATCATCCAGATTGTTGGCACCCCGGCAGGGACTGTGACCTTCTCCTCTGCAATCATCTCCGCGAGCGCAGCCGGCTGCAGATGTGGACCAGGCAGAATCATCTCGGCGCCGGCAAACGCACAGGAATAGGGCAGCCCCCAGGCCATCGCGTGGAACATCGGTACGACAGGCAAGACGACATCCCGCTCTGTCAACGCCAGCACATTCGCCTGATTTGCACCCATCGTATGCAGATACATCGAGCGGTGGCTATAAAGCGTTCCCTTCGGATCACCGGTGGTGCCGCTGGTGTAGCACAGACCCATCGCGGTGTTCTCATCGGTAACTCGCCAGTTGTAATCATCGCTCGCTTCGGCCATTAAATCTTCATACAAAGATACATTGGGCAGTTTTGTCTCGACCCCCGCATCTGTGTTGAACAGCACGTAGTGCTGCACACTCTCGATCTCATCCGCAACCTTCTCGAACAACGGCAGGAGTGTCGCGTCGATAAACACAACCTTATCTTCGGCATGATTCACCACATAAGCGAGCTGTTCCGGAAATAGACGGATATTCAGCGTGTGGATGACAGCGCCACTCCCCGGAATTGCGTAATACAACTCAAGGTGTTGATAGTTATTCCACGCGAAAGTCCCTACGCGATCGCCCGGCTCGACCCCCAATTTGTCCAGCACATTTGCCAGCCGCTTTACACGCCCGTAAAGATTGGCATATGTATACCGGTGCATCGAGCCGTCGGGCAGCTTGGTGGAAATTTTCTTGCGGGGATAGATTCGGTTGGCGTGTTCCAAAATTCGATCGATGGTCAGTGGGTAATCCATCATTAAACCTTGCATCAGTGTTCCTCCTCGTTTATATAATCCCAGGGCTCATGTTAAGACAAAGTGCAAAGTGAGCTACCACCGTCAATCGCCCCCCTCTGAATCGTCCACCAGCGTGGAAGTGAAATGCCCGTTATGGAATCCCGCCTGTGCCGAGCTTCGAGGTAAGCTTCGAGGGAGGGTACTTGCCCCGAACTTTGAGGGGGCAACCGACCTCCCCCCAAGTTTGGGTGAGACCAAGAGGGGGGCGACCGGTAGTAGCCATCATAATCCGCAAATGCACTTACCTTTGACATGAGCCAATCCCAGAAACAACAAAGTGACCACAGAGACCACTGAGGTCACGGACATAGCTTTGGAAAGGCAATACAGTCGTCATTTCTGGCGCTCCAATCGCCACCGCTTGCCTTCTATCCGCAACGCCGTTGCGCCTGCGTAAGTGTCGAATACCTCCTCCATTTCTTCGATGCTATCGAAAAAACCGACGAGTTGCACCGCTCCGAAGCGCTCACCCGCAACAACCCGGCGCCCACCGATTTCCTGTATCAGGCAGACATAGCCGCGTTGATGGCACCACGCCTCATAAACCGACGACGGTTCCAGCGTCATCCCTGCCAACCAGACACCGTCAGGTAGCTGATAGGCGCGAATAAAACGCTGTGGGATGCTGCCCTCCTCTCGCCGATAAAGGTAGCGCGCATCGGGCGGGAAATCGTCGGCGAATGCCCTGGCGGGAAGCACACCGTGATAGCTGAGGTAGAGTTGCGCAAAAGTATCACCCTGTTGATGCTTGAGGTGTCCGGGCATATCCATTCGCAGAATCAGATCGTCCACGGTGTTAACGCTGGTGATTTCGTCGTAGGCGAGGAACCACCGGACGCCATCGGGAAAAACGAGCCACTGCTCCCATGTTGACCCTGGTTGGTAAGGTGGACGTGCAACCTTCCATGTAAACCATTGCCGAACGGCGACAAAGTCTTCCCCTTCGACGGTCTCAAAGGGAAGCTGCTTCGCCTGCGTGCAGATCTGTGGCAGCTCGACATAGCGTTTGGGAATCTGACCGTGCACGGCATCGCCCCAATGGTACCGCAAAGATTCCGGCGTTTCTGCGTCATCCGCCCCCGGCTGCAACAGAAAATCGATAATACACAAACCGAATCCCTCATCGTGGGCGCCCGTGCGTTTGTCCACGAAACTCCCCGCCATCACTCCGCTGACATAGCCTTCCGTCTGCACGGCGGCGCGATAGTGATCGGTTTCGACTCGTAGCGCGGAACCATCCTTTTGCATGGTTGCCATACGTTTCTCCTTCTCGAAGGGGGGCCTTTACGCAGCCCAACTTTCGATAAAATCCTGGAGCCCAAAATCATCCGACAGCTCCTCGAAAAAGTATCGCATCGGTCCAGATTGGAATCCGGGGACAAAGTGTTCCGCATCGGCCTGAAGTTTCGCGTCGAGTGCGGCAAACCGCCCCCAGAGCAGGCCTGCCTCCGCCTTCGTAAAGCGATCCGCGAATGTTGCGCCCCAGTTGAGCGTAATCGGATGCGAATGGGTGGCCCGTCGGCGAGCGTCTGGGGGGACCTTGTCGACGTCAGGGCTTTTGAGGAGATAGACATGGTAGGCTGCCTTCGAGAGGTAGATCGCCAGCACCAGCTTTCCGACCTCGCCCGCTCCCGGCTGGAGGGCTTCGACCGCTGCTGTGTATGCGTTGACATCTCTGTTGAGCACAGCACGGAGTGCGGATTCCGTGAGGTCTTGCAGCTTAGCGCTTCGGTCCGCCCATTTTTCAAAATTCCGCCGTGCGTCGGGCGAGAGGTATTTCGCAAAGCTGAGGTCGGGGAAGTACGGGAAAATCAAGTGACCGCCGTGAAGTGTTCGCCGCAGCTTCGTGCTATAGTTACTCCCCCAATGCAAGAGGTAGTTGACATACACCACGCCATCGCCCGCATTGAGTTTTATCGGTACCCCACCCGGCAATGAGACACGCGGATTTTCGAGGAGTTGTTGATTCTCAGCATCCGTGTTGAGGCGGCGATGGCTGCCGGGGATTGCCCAAAACACGTCATCGTCGTAAAGGGGGATGTTCCATTGAAGATACTT
>JAPUIP010000349.1 GCA_027296925.1 Candidatus Poribacteria bacterium
GTCAAAGGTGCATTCGATTCCGACGAGTGTGATCAGTTTATCGACTACATGATGGATCTGCATGCGGGGCGCAAGACAATCGAAGGCTACGGCCCCCGCGATCCGGACGACTGGAGCCGGACGCATAACCGGTCCCTCCACGAGCCCGTAGGTATGGCTTGGATGCTGTCTCCCAGACTGCGCCAGCCGTTGCGCACCCTTCTCGGCGACGAGCCCGATGCGGTACAAAGCATGTATTTCTATAAAGGTTCGGAACAGCGTCGGCATCAGGATGCATACCATCTCCCAGGCTGTATGTCGGCATGGATCGCCCTTCAGGAGGTCGGCGAGTGGAACGGAAGTATCCATATCCAACTCGGCTCCCACAACGGACCGATCATCGATAAGAAGGATTTCAGAGCGGATGAAGACAGCAACCCGGGCGCTTGGTACGGCTGGCATCACGAAGACGCGTTCGATGCCCTGTTCGAGCGCAATGGGCTTCCGGAAATCGTTGTCGAAGCCTCAAAGGGAGACGTGGTTTTCTTCCACGGCCGGTTAATCCATCGCGGCGGTCCCATTTTGAAGCCGGGCGCTTTTCGCCACAGTTTCGCGTGCCACTACATCCCCTATTCGTTTAATCCGTGGCCCTACGAAGGGCATCCGAGGCTGCGGATCTCATTCGATGGGTTCTGCCGATTTACACCGACCCACTGATTTCCAGCATCCCGAATGCATGCAAGTAGACGTGCGCGCTCTCGTTGAGGGCGCCGTAGAGGGTTCGTACAGGCGATTCAACTCTATCAATAGGAGCACAACAAATGTCAGATAGATTTGATTTAGACGCATTGAACCGCACGACCATTGAATATTACCATAAGCGTCCAATCCTCGGAGACAAAGGGAGGCCACAACCGTGGAGACCGCCAACACCGGAATGGGAAGAAGAAGATGCCGTAATGATAAAAGCCCTACAATCTGCTATGAAGGGGCGGCGGGTTCTGGAAGTTGCATGTGGGTCGGGACAAAGGACTCGGTTTGTAGCGCCAGTCGCAGAATATGTGCTGGCTACGGAAATTGACCATGGCAATCTGGAATGGGCGAGGACAAATCTTCAATTCGATAATGTTGAATACCTACAGTGTGACGCTTTTGATTTAGCCCCGATAAATGGAAAGTTTGACGTGGGTTTCGTAGGCGGCTTCTTCCATATTGTTCCACAGGCGAGATACGATGCTTTCTTGAGTAGTTTTCATGAAAAACTGTCACCGGGCTCAGTTGTATTTATGTACTCGTCAAGCGGAGACCTCACAAAAGTCGACAAGAGACTATTCCGGAAGAAGGGGTTGGTAGACCGGTACTGTAGGCGGGAACTTTCGGATGGAAGCGTATACGAAATTGTTGATAACGATTTTGATGAACAGAAACTCAAATCAATATTTGAGCCAAGGGCGGAGAACATTGATGTGCATGTTGGGAGGTATATGTGGTGGATGCGCTATGTGCTACCATGTCATTGAAAGAAATTAATACCCCTGTCACATCATATTCTTGAGGGTAAAAAAGTCCGTAAGCGTCAAAAATAATGGGCTTTTCAGTTCTCATCAGCATCGAAGCCTTCTCACCTGAGTCTGGATAAACCGAAAACTCAAAAGTTCTGTCAAAATCTGTACAGATTCATAGGCGACAGAACGTTGGTCGTCAAATGACAAAAAAATTGAAGGTTGAAAATTGAAAATTTGCACTATTCTGCCTGCTACCTCTATCCGGAAAGGAAGCAAAGTACCGAAGTCCACTTCCTGTCCTTACCATTGGGAGATGTAAATGAAAGTGATTACCGAACCAAGTGTGCAGACCGATCGACTCGGCGGGGTTGACGTGCCTTCGGCCGAAGTGCTTAAAGAAATGCATGAAGGTCAATACATTCTGCGAGCGGCGCAGGGCAAGCTGGCGGAAGTTCCGGTGGAAAAAGTACTGCTGCCGCACAGCGATGATATGAATCCGCAAGGCACACAGGTCGATGTCGGGCCGTATGGCACCGTGTACGTGCGGCAGTCGGAGATCCTGTGTAAGTCGACGGATGGCGGGCGCACGTGGACGGCTCGGTCGATTACGCCAGCGGCTAACAGTGTGGGCTGGCGATGGAAGCTACTGCGTGCCAACACCTTCATAAGCATCAGTTGCTCGACGGGCCAAAATGCACGGGCTCCGGCCATCGTGTGGGCTTCGCATGACGAAGGCGAGACGTGGACAAAACGCGCGGAGATCCCCGCCGACATGGACCTGCCTACCGGCAGGCCCTACACCGAACGCTATGTGCACCGTGGCTTGAATCGACTTGAGAACGACACGCTACTATGGGCGGTGGACATCCGAGACACGCCGCCGATTGAGGGTCATGGCTTATTCATTTTTCGTTCGATTAACGGTGGCCATACCTGGGACGGTCCACATCTCATGCACGACTTCGGCTCTGAAGGAGGTTCAACGATGCTTCCATCAGGTCGAATCTTCGCAACGCTGCGATATCAGCGGGAATCCCTACCCAGCGATTCCTCAGACTTGGAGCGACGCAACCGCAGCATTTCTCCCGGTTCGCCGTGGAAGAACGTGTTTGTGTTGGATTCTGAGGACGGCGGCGTGACGTGGTCGGTGCCCCGGCAATTGACCACCGTCTTTGGTCAAACATTCGGCTACCCTGCGGCGCTGAGCAATGGTACGGTCATCGTTATTCATGACACGCGATATGGTCCCGGACCACCTGGAAGTCGGGCAATGATTAGCCACGATGAAGGACAAACATGGCTGGACGAAGTCTATTACCTCGACTATACCACCTTCACTGGCAGCTATACCGCCAGCGTAGTCATCGACGACGATACAATCTTGACCATCGCCGGATCGAGTCAGGCAGGCAATGGCTGGGATTTGGTCAAGAACAATACCGACATGTACGCCATTCGCTGGAAACCGGTGAAAGACTGAACTGGGTCGGTTCTCACCTCGATTCGCCGTAAAATCCTACTCGCGTTCCCACCGGCTGGGGTTGATGCCAGGCGCTTGCTGGGGCATATCAGGCGGCTTGTTGCCACTCTCATATATCCAGATACGGGCGCTCCGATCGCTCATAAGCTCACGCACGGCCGGAGAAAGCTTGGCCACTTCGGCCGCATCCCACGGACTGACATCGCCGGCTGGGCCTGCCCAGGTGGGTCGGTACGAGAGCTGCAGTGCCTCCCGCGCGTATGCGCCCACGTTCGGATAGTTGCCGTGGAAGACATAATTGTTGAACACCACCGCCGAGCCGGCCTTGCACGTCACCATCACTTCCTCCGGGTGTTTCTCGTAGCGCAGGTACGGGTTGGCCTCGTTGTGGAAGCTCAGATGAGACCGGGGCACTACACGGAAAGGCGAAACTTCCGGTATCAGATCGTCCAGGTAGTAGAGCACGCGGAGAAGTTTCGGACAGGTATACTCCGCGCCAAAGATCCTGGACCCCCACGGCTGGCCATCGCAGTGCAGACTGATACCCGGGTGCCCCGGCTCAGAGCGGGAGTAGTCGTAGGACATCAAAACTATCTGCGCGCCGCACAGAATCTTGAGAAACTCGATCATCGGCGGATACGCAATCAGCTCTGTGATGGCCCCGCCAGTGAACTGGATGCTCTGCCTACCCCGCTGGTGCACGCTGTAGTCCACGTGGGTGGTTTCGAATCGCGCGGTCTGTTCTTTGAGGCGCGCAATATGGTCGGCGTTGAGTAAGTCGGGTAGAACGAGGTAGCCTTCGACTTCAAGCTGCTGAATGCGCTGACCGAGCGTGAACTGGCGCCAATCGCGGTCGTCTATGCGCGGGAGGCCAACCGGTCGTTGGGACGAAGCAGATGTATCTGACATGACTCGATCTCCTTAAAGCTTATCGAAATAAGGCGCTGCATTTAACAATTGCACCGGCAGTTTAGATTTTTCGTACGCTCTCAATCGGAATGGACCAGCCAGCCCATTCCTGCCCGCATTGTGGGCACATCTCCAGGTTCGGGATGACCCTCGCCCCACAGGTACACCAGAGGAGCCAACCGCGTCCGTCGTCGGGTAGGGGAGGCATACCGATACCTGCGGCGTCCATGATGGACCACATCAATCGCATAATCCGCACCGCTTCACGACCCGACGTTAAAGGCGCTTTATCATCCTTAATGCAATCGATAAAGTGGCGAATCTGAAGCGCCGTGCTATCCACTGGTCCGAGCACTTCCATCTCTTGTCCGCCGCGCATAATCCGTCCTTGGCCTCGACTGGTGGACTCGATGAAAACCGTATAGCCATTGCCGTAGGCCGTGAACTGCTCGCTATGTCCGCCCGTGCCGAAGCTGCTGGTCAACTGACCTAAGATGCCATTCCGGAAGCGGATGCTGGCCAGCACATGGCCTTCTTGCTGCTCATTAAACATCTCGCCCTGTGCGACAATATCGGCCGGTTCGCCACAAATGAAGTGCAAAACATCCACGGCATGGTTCCGAATGAGAGCCAGATAGGCGGGATTCGGACGCACAAAGTTCACCAGCACGAGCTTAGGTGGTTCTTGAGCAAAGAGTTCTTTCACACGGCGCAGTGCAAAGATACGATTCCAGGCCACCATGAGATGTTTACCGGCTTTCTCAGCGGCTGCCGCCATTTCCTGCGTCTCTGCCACCGTGTAGGCCGGCGGCTTCTCCACCAGGACGTGCACACCCGCTGCCAGGCTTTTGAGGGTCTGCGGATGGTGCGCCAAGTCGGGGGTGAGAATCAAGACAGCGTCCAACTTCACACTGTCCAGCATTTCACTGAGGTGGGTGAACTGTCTGTCCACATCAAACTCTTGGGCTGCAAGCTGCAAGCGCTGCGGATGGAGATCGGCTAAGGCGACCAATGTCACGTCCTCCATCTTGGCTAAGGCGTGGACGAAGCTCATCCCGCGGTGTCCCACACCAACGACGCCGACACGAACTTTCATGAGAAAAATCTCCTATTGCTTTTATCGCGCTACCACGACCAGCGTGGTCACAGATCTAGGGCTAGCAGTTACCGGTACAGCACCAGAATCGCACACCGATTTGCTGCCCATCAATGGTGGACATTATAGCAAGAAGTCCGCAAAAAAGAGATCAAAAAAAGATCTGCTCTCGTCATTGCTCGTAGAAAAATGTCAGACAGTATCGATAGTTCGTTCCGCTAGGTTTGAGAATCTGCTTGACGGATTTTCGCCTTCATCGTATACTGGGTTTTGCGAGCGAAGATATTATACCGTTTCCGAATGAGAAAGCCGCATGATTTTGTAGCCGCAGACCCATGTGTCCCGCGACACAGGATGCGAACATCTGCCAAGGCCCACCCATCGGTGCGTCGCGACAGGATGCTTTGTTTCCAAACAGGAATAGTATAAATTTGACTTCTGGAGGAAAGTGCATGAATCGATTGAAGGTCGGTATCATTGGCTGCGGGGCGCATGGACGCGGGCACATACGGGGATACGCGGAGATTCCTGAGGCCGAAGTCATTGCCGTCGCGGAGTTGAACCCTGAACGGGCAACAGGGGTGGCAGCCGAGTTTGGCATCCGGCACAACTACACCGACTACCGCGAAATGCTGACACGCCATGCGCTGGACATCGTTAGCCTCGCCCTGCCACCGGCGGCCAACCGGGACGCGGCGATGGCTGCCTTTGAAGCAGGCGCCCATGTGCTGATCTCCAAACCGCTTGCGATGAATCTTGCCGAAGCAGAGGAGATGATTGCTACGGCCAGGCGGTGCGGTAAGCTTATGTCGATGGGCTTGCAAAACCGCTTTGACCCCGACGTTCGTGCCTTGCGGCGATTCCTTGCTGCCGGGAAACTGGGCCACGTTTACCATACCCGGATCTGGCACGGCCACGTGATGCATATTCCAGGCACCCCCACCATGTACAAGCGTTGCCTGGCAGGCGGTGGTGTGCTTTTTCACACAACCGTTCACCTGCTCGACGCGATCCTCTGGGCGTTGGGAAATCCCAAACCGGTGCACGTGTCGGGAGGAAGCTACCGGAAAGTGAGCCAGATGAAGACCCCGCTCGTCACCTGGTCAGGCCCGGTGGCAGACTGCGACATCGAAGACTTCAATATCGGTCTCGTACACTTTGCGGATGGCTCCACGATGACGGTGGAGAGCAACTGGATGATGCACCCACGCGCCCGGCCGAGTGGCGCCGAAATTTTGGGAGACTGGGGTGTCGCCAGCCTACGACCATTGCGTGTCGAGCTAGAGGATGGCGAGCGCATTGTGGATGCCACACCCCATACCGACGCTCCGAGCCAGTGCAGCAGCGTCTATCAAGATTTCTGCCAGAGCGTTCTGGAAAATCGCCTGCCGGTCGTCCGGTTCGGTGAGATGCTCGATGTGCAGCGGGTGATGAATGCGCTGTACGAAGCCGCCGAAAAAGGCAGGGAAGTTGCGATTGCAGATTGACCCTTGGAAATTGGGCGAAGTGCGCAGAGAACCCCCATTTTACACAGATAAGGAGAGCCCATGACCGCG
>JAPUIP010000035.1 GCA_027296925.1 Candidatus Poribacteria bacterium
CGACTTCTTCAGTCACTGTGGATGCTTCGCTGTCAAAAGCGGCTTCCTCTGATGCCGAATCGGTTTCATACATATCCGTTTTGGTCACGCTCATGGACACTTGCGTGCCGGGAAGCCAAAAGCGGATTCTTCCGTCAGGCGTCAGATTGACAAGTTCGATACGTTCATCGCCCTTCAAATACCCCTCGACCTGCAAATCCGGATGCGCCGCATTGTAATGGTCGAAACGGAAGTCCGTCGGCGGATCGGGAGACCGTTCTTTTCTCCATTTTTCATCATAAGTGCCCATGTACCCGGCACGCGGCTCCCACGCCTTACCGTAAAATCCAAACCCAATCGGCTTCGGATGGTCTTCCCAAGATTCAATCAGATTGTCCGGGTCTTCGAGATTTGGGAGACGGGCATCCTCCAGCGTTTCCTTCGACGGTCGCTTTCCGTAGAAGCCACATCCCGCCAGATTCTCCTTGCACCAGTCGCCACCACCGAAGTCGATGCCCCCGAAAGCGCGTTCGTAGATCAACTCCATTTCGGTGAACGGCTCCGGATCCGTTGCGTCAAGCCTCATGAAGTGAGACTCCCAGCGCCGATCACCGATGACACGGAGTGTTTTGCTCAACTCCCCAACCCGCAGCGTGGCGTCTAGCGCTGTCACCGGATTTCCCCCCGGCGCATAAGCTTTCCCTACCAGCGCAATATCAGCACACGGCTTGAACGGGGCGATGTCAGATTCAAATTTAACACTGCCTGGTTCATCGGGGTTATAAACTTCGTCTCCGAAGGTTATCGGAATCTGTTCCGCAGCAATCGTCGCCGGTTCGTTTGGGCAGATCTCAAACGTCCCCTTCACAACGACCGTCAGAACCGTTTTGTCGTTCGGTCCTTGCATGGGCATGGAGAAAACTTCAAATGGTGTGTGATTTATGGTTTCCATGAAGGATTACCCCATTGAATCAACTTAACGGAAATAATCGTCGGTAACGCCATCTGTCGCCCTGATCTCAAGATCGGGCTAAAAGCTGAAGTCGTCTGAAAGACGACTAAGTTTGAGGGCACCCCATCCGCGTCATAGATTTGGCTCATAGCGCAAGATGTCCCGGGATTGGCAGGTTGTCCCCTCCAACAACCGGACCGACTGGCACAAACGGCGGCGCAAACGTAGGAATGGGACCTTTGCCAAGCACGTTCATCACCTGCTGCATCGGAAGCCACATGAGGAATACAACCGCGAACCCCTGTGCAATTGCGTCGAAAAGGTCAGGAGCATGAAGCGCATCGGAGTCTCCCAAATTGTCCTCCATCTTTTTTTTCAGTGAATTGGGGTTCACGAGTTCCGCCATCGCGGCGGAAGGACACGCAATCAGCGGAAATGGCACATTTGGCATGGGCGGCGCCATCGGCCCGGGAAAAGCTGCGAACGCTGGATAAAATGGCAGCCCCGGAATCATCACCTTTGACGACCACAAATCCCATGCGTCGGAGAAGGCTTTTGCAATCGCATCGGTGTACTTTTTTTTCTGACCGATATGTGTTACTGTTGATGGCGACATACAAATAAGCGATTTCAACTTTGGTCCAGTCAGACATCCGGGCGTTCCAATCGCGCAAACCGCCATCACTTTGAGATTGGTGAATTTGGCCTGCAACCGCCACAGGTCGATGCCAAAGCAGATGCCATCGCAAATGTCCTCAATGTAACTCTCGAATTCCTTCCCAATATCCCGGGCCGTATCGACATGATATTTATTCAGCGTCTGCTCTCGAAAGAGATTCAGGGGCATGTTGGGCATAACCGTTCTCTCCGACGGTTTGAATGCGTCGGGATACTGTTTCTGGTCTGGTGGGCTCTTCCAGTCTGTCGGCAATTTTATCATCTTCGCGACGAAGAATATTTTCGTGAGTTGAACAAACATCGATTTGTTTATTGAAGGCATTGCCGTGCACCTTTCCGCGCTTTATGGAACTTTATGAAACAGCATAAGCTACTATTCAGGAGGCCAACTCACGCTTTCGTGCCTTGATGAGGTGGACAAGGAACAGACTCCAATACCGGTCATGATGCCGGAGCACCCAGGGAACGTCCAACAATTCGCTCAGTATCTCGTATTTCAATCCCATCTGGGGAAAGAGACCGCCTTCAAGGATGTTGCGTACCATCGTCGCCGCATCGAGCGCGTCGTTTTCCAGCCATTCCGCCCGTTCAGCTATATCCGCACGCCACTCGTAGGGTGAACTTAACACGAGCGTTCCACCGTCACGCAGCAGTGCATCCATCTGTCCGATTAACACCAACGGCAGGCTGACATTGTCGATTAGGTTCAAACCGGCGACAAGGTCAAAGGATTCTGCCAGGAACGGGGGATCTAGCGCGTCCCCGACCAAGAACAGGGCGTTTTGCGGCGGTGAATACGGCATTTGAACCGTCTCAAAGCACCTACCGCGCTTTCTGCGCTCGTAGGACACCGTACCCGTCCGCTGCATCCCGGCGGCGGCTGAAACGGCGTCAAAATTCAGGTCTATCCCGACAGCCAGTTCACTGAAACGTGCGAGCTCAAACGTACAACGCCCAACGGAACACCCGAGATCGAGCGCGTGTTTGTGTCTTGTGTCTGGTTGAGCAATATCAACGACCCTTTCCCAGAACACTCCCGAATCCGCGAAGCCCCCAAACCCTTGCGGCGCCCTCTCGTGTGTGGCGTAATGCGATTCCATATAGGTGCTCAACAGGGCTTTCTCCGCGTGGCGATTCGGCTCGCTTTGACTCAGAGCATCGAAATACACACGTATCTGCGGTGTGCCGCAGGCAACACTTGATAGTTTGGACTGCTCGGCATTCCACCACGCTTCCACGTCTTTAACGATAATGGGAACGCCCGCCAGAATCGGATACGCCATTTGGCAGCCCTGAAAGGAGCAGACCAGAAAGCCCTCTAAAATGAAGCCGCCGTCGCGTTTGAAGATTTGCTGCAATTCCAGAGGGGATTGGACCTCTGGGCTGCGACATCGCGGGCAAATTAGCGGGAGTTGCTCGATGTGTCCCTCGTGCATTCAACCTCTCCCCCGGCCCCTCTCCTGCGAGGAGAGGGGAGAAGGATGATTGCGGACCGTTTTTCCGGTCGCGGTTAATCGCTCGGCGTCCAACGCCGTAGGGGCGCGGTTTCCGCGCCCATTGCGGTTAACGGCAGATTGGGCGGGGGAACCCCGCCCCTACGAAATGTCATCGGCCCCATATACTTCTGGAACAAAGGTCTGATCTGTAATCGGTGGACGAACGTAGCCGACTTCCTCTTGGCGCGGTTGTAATTCTATCGATTCCGGCGTTAAATCTTCATAAGGAATCATACTGAGCAGATGTGTAATCAGATTCAAACGGGCGTGTCTTTTGACATCGGCGTTCACGACATACCAGGGTGCTTGTTTGATATCCGTGTACTTGAACATTTCATCCTTGGCTTTGGAATACTCAACCCATCTCCCCCGGGCTTCCAGATCCATTGGGCTCAGCTTCCAACGCCTGACGGGGTCATGGATGCGATTTTGAAAACGATGTTCCTGTTCTTCATTATCCACTGAAAGCCAATACTTAATCAGGATAATCCCGGAGCGGACCAGCATGCGCTCAAATTCCGGACAGGAGCGCAGAAATTCGTGGTACTCCTCTTCCGTGCAGAAGCCCATTACGTGCTCGATCAGCGCCCGATTGTACCAACTCCGGTCAAACAGGACCATTTCACCGCCTACAGGCAGATGGGGCACATAGCGTTGAAAATACCATTGTGTTTTCTCACGCTCTGTGGGTGTGTACAGGGCCACGACCTTAACGCCACGTGGGTTGTGGCGTTCCATAATCCGCTTGATGGTGCCCCCTTTACCGGCGGTATCACGCCCCTCAAAAATCACAACAACTTTCAGCCCCTTATGCTTGATCCACTCTTGCAGTTTGACCAATTCAACCTGGAGTCTTGCCAGCTCTTTCTCATAGACTTTTCTCTTTATTTTTGTATTTAGCCCGCTGCCCGGGTCTTGATCTGCAACCGGCTGTTCCTTTCCATCCTTCGCTATAACCGCAGCTTTTTCTTCTTTTTCCGCTTTTTTGATTTTTTTCTTTTTCGCCATGTGTTCCTGTTCCTTTCAACTTGTGCAAAGTTAGTTAAAAAGTGATTCGCTCTCCGTTGATAACGGGAATAATAGCAGTTGTTCCTCGTTGCAACTGGAGTCTTGGTTGAGCAGTCCCAACCGTGTTTGAAATTGCTCAGTACGTTCTAGCAGAATGGACTTGACCTTCTGAAAGGGAGTCCACAAGTGTATCTCAGGGTCGTCTTTTCTTGCTAGAATATTCCGAGCGGCGTTTTGGTCGGCGTGCAACACAACCCCATCGAAACAGTGAAATGAATCCCCGCTACGCTGTCCTAAAAGAACACCATGACGGGAATCCATTTGCGATGTGTAGGCACAATTGACCAAAACAAGCGAAGAACCTCTTCGCTGAGACACACTGTTTAACGCTTCTTGCATGAGTCCTTTGACCCAACCATTCAGTCGTCGATTCTGATTTTTGCCGTATTTCTTCTTGCTCGAAATCGGGCTGGACAGGTCTTCGCAGACGATCGTCTTGGCTTTGTCTGCGATTGAATGCACGGCTTTGAACACTTTGTCTCTAACGTTTGTACGGTGCAAAGCCTTTCGGTTGTTTAATTTCTTTCGTCCGAGATTATTCTCAAAGATGTTTTGTGCTTTCTTCGACTTTGCTTCTGCAATTGCTTTGAGCTTATTACGGCGTTGATATTTGGTTTTGAGAAAATCAGACTCAGCGGACAACACAGCCCCAAGCTCATCGCCGTGAACTTGACCCTCTGAATCAACGAATACCTCGCTGTAGCCTTTATCAATGCCGACAACGTTTTCCCCACATGGACCAATGGAGCATTGGTTAGCATCTACCGCATAATGCACCTCAACACGACAATCACGGAGAATCAGGCGTAGCGTCCCCGTTGGGGCACGATTTGTTTTGAGTCGGATAGCAATCCGTTTGCCGCGTTCCAAACTCATAACCTTAATCCACGCTTGCCCATTTCGCTCAAATGTGGTGTAGCAACCTGTATCAAGGATAATCTGGTTGTCCACCTCCGTTTGACCGTGTTTGCAGTTTTTTCGCATCATACGCCGAAGATACCTATCTTCCGTCCATCTATCATTTTTGAGTAAGGTAAATAATCGCTTACGTTCTGACTCGTCTTTTTGTCCGCTTCGCGAGACCGGGGACGGCGCCCCGACCATTGTTCGCTTTGAAATCGCTTTGCGAACCTTAACTTTTGCGGCTTCTCGGTACAGGCAGATGTCATCAAAGGTATCTCGCAAGGTCTCTTTCCAAAGCCGTGCTGGAACATCAAACTGACGATTTTCTGCTAACCACTCGTCACGGATTTGACGGGAATAGTGACCCACGCCAGAAATCGAGCCGTAGCGATGCCAGACTTCAGTGCGGAGATTTCCCAGACGAGACGCGATTTCTTTAAGTTGGTCGAGCTTGCCTGCGTTGAGATTGTGGCTATAAGCGATTCGTGTGACCTTAGCCATGATTGGTTTCAGCCGCTTCCTTTATTTTCTTTTTTAACTCCAACTCCGCCATGTTCATCAAGGCGGAGTTGAAGTTAAAGTTTCGCAACCCATAGAGACGGGACGAGAAGCAATGAATAATCGCCATCAAATCCTGAACCATTTCTTCCTGTGGGGACAATTGTTCTTGATTGACGACGACAATCTCACAATCATGTTTAGCCGCGAATCCCTCAAAAAAATCGAATCCAAACCTGACAAGACGGTCTTTGTGGGCGATGATGAGTTTAGTGATTTCGCCTCGCTCAATTCTATCGAAGAGATTAAGAAAAACTTTTCGCTTAAAATTCATACCACCGCTGATTTCTTCTAGCCATTCATCAACGGCGATACCTGCACCTAAACAAAACATTCGCATGGATTGAACTTGGGACTTTAAATCTGGGAGTTGACTTCTTGATGACACACGACAGTAGACAATCGTCTTTTTATCGGTTTCAGAAAGTTCAATCCCTAAAGCCTTACGCACGTCGGACTCATCATAATACCGATGACCGCCTGCGCTACGTTTGGCAACCAGCTTACCCTCTTTGTCCCAACGGCGTAACGTTGATGTCGATTTTCTAATTCGTTCGGCAAATTCCTTAACGCGATATAATCGGCTCATAATGGCTATTTATAGCACATTTTGAGTAAGTTGTCAAGTGTTTATTTGTCCTCCTGAACTGATGGAGTTAATGCTTCCCACACTGCGGGCAGATTGTGCGGTCGACGAGACATATGTTTACTCGATTGAGCCTCCCCTGGACTGTCCCATCTCCGCTTTCGGTGGTCTGCAGGATAGTACGGTAAGCCGTGATGGCCTTGCAGCCTGGCGGAATCAGACGCGTCTTTCCTTCTCGATGCAGATGTTCCCTGGCGACCACTTCTTCCTGCACAGCGGCCAGCCACTCCTGCTTCAAACACTCTATCGACAGTTGCACTCGCTCATCAATGTCGAAAAAAGCCGGATGTATAATACACAGGGCTGAATCGTTTGCCGATCGGGATTTCGCTTCGCTCAACTTGTTTTGCGGAAGACGGCACGCTTAACCGCATGAACCAGCTTTTGTGTGAAGCCTGTAGACTCTGACTGTTGAACGAGGGTAGCCCTCCGTTCTTCACAAGCGGCTGCAACTTGCCCTAGCGTTTGCGAAAACATTCCCGCAAGACTGATTCGCACGCCTATCTTCT
>JAPUIP010000350.1 GCA_027296925.1 Candidatus Poribacteria bacterium
TCGCGGGCGCCCCGAATCATGAGCCTGCTTCCATTCAATTCCCGCCGCATCTCGGGGAGTTCAATCTCACGTCGCCCGCTCAGGTATAGCCCCGTCAGCGACTCCGGATGCTTGAGGATGTTATCAATCGGCCCGGACACAATGACTTGCCCACCATGAACCCCAGGGCCGGGTCCCAGTTCAATAATGTGATCAGCGGCCCGGATTGTGGACTCGTCATGCTCAACCACGATGACCGTATTCCCGATGTCCCGCAATTGCCGCAGCGTGTCGATCATCTTGGCATTGTCTTTGGGATGCAGCCCGATACTCGGTTCGTCGAGGACATACAACATTCCCATCAACCCTGAACCAATCTGTGTCGAAAGCCGAATGCGCTGAGATTCGCCACTGGAAAGGGTCGCAGATCTCCGGTTGAGATTCAGATAATCCAGACCGATGCCAATCAACAGCGCCAACCGTGTCGTCAGTTCTTTGATGATTCGTGTTCCCGCCTCTCGCTTCTTCTCAGCGATCTCGATCCGCTCCAGGAAATCCTTTAGTTCCTGAAGGTGCATCTCCCCCAATTCGTAGATGTTCATGCCGTTGATGGTGACCAGCAGCCGCTGTCCTTTCAGTTTCGTGTCGTCGCAATCCGGACAGGTATGTTCGACCATGACTTTTCGTAAATACTCTTCCATGCCCGAATGCGCTGTGCCTTGCTGGCGATACCGGCGATAGTGACGCTCAATCCGGTTGATTATTCCATCAAAGCGAATTTCTCGCCCGATGTGCCGCGAGTTTGTCTGCTTCGCCCCTTCCGGCAGCAGGACTTTGAACTTCTCACCTTTGGTCCCGTAAAAAAGGAAATCGACCACTTCATCGGGCAGATCTTTGAAAGGTGCATCGAGGTCGAAACCGAAGTGCTGCGCCATGCTGTACATCATCCGCCCATCCCAGCGATCCACGTCGTAATTGAAGGCTTCGCGCACAAACGCGCCGCCGGCGATGCTTCTGGTTTTGTCGGGGACGAGCAGATCCGGGTGAACCTGGAGGTAGGTGCCGAGCCCGGAGCAGGTAACGCAAGCACTCTCGGGCTCGTTGAAGGTGAAATAGCGGGGATGCATTTCGCCCATGACGATGTGGTGTTCTCCAGCGCAAAAACCGTCATAGAAAGCGGAGGTGTTGTGTTCTACAATTTCCGGATTCAGGATGTGGAAGCTCAGGAATCCCTCACCGATGACCAACCCATTTTCGAGCGACGCGAGGATCTGTTTGTCAATGTCGGGCTTGATCACGAACTTGTCAACGATAGCATCAATATGATAGGTTTTTCCTTCGTCCAACTCAATCTCTTCACTGATGTCGTGCAACTTGTCATCAATGCGAACTCGTCGGTAGCCCTTGGTGCGTATATCATCGAAGAGATAGGTGTAATCTTCACCGTAAATCTTGAAGACCGGGGCCCGGATCTCAATCTCCGTCCCTTCCGGCATGGCTAACATCCGTTCCATCATCTGATGTGGCGTACGGATTGGAACTTCAACACCCGTATGGCGGCAGTGGGAAATACCGATAGTTACGAACAACATACGCATATAGTCGTAAAGATCCGTCATTGTCCCTATCGTCGAACGCGGATTCATGGAGATGGTCTTCTGCTCAATCGAAACAACCGGGGACAGTCCCATGACGAAATCGACATCCGGTTTCTTCAACTGTGCGATAAACCGTTTGGCGTAGGTAGACATGGATTCCAGGAAACGGCGCTGCCCCTCGGCATAGACGGTGTCAAATGCCAGCGACGACTTGCCTGAGCCACTCATTCCCGTCACAACCACCAGCTTATCCCTCGGAATCTCCACGTCTATGTTCTGCAGATTGTTCTCCCTCGCACCTTTAACACTGATTGTTTCTCTCATCAAGACCTCCTTTTTGATTAAGCATACAGAGACGTCGGTTTGTATCCTTGCATCCTTCACTCAATCTTAATAACTCCGAAAATGCGATCTGCTTCATCATGAACAGATCTGGCATTTTGGCTTTGACATTTTGTTCACAGCAATTATATAATTATTCAAAATGATTCACGTATAATAAAATATATCAGCATGAAAAAGGTGAAAAAGGTGAAATGGAGTCTGACCATTAGTGGAGACGAAGCTGAAGCAAACGATCTTCTTGAAAAGATTGCCAAGGTAGTCAGCAACTACACAAAGCTCGAATCTCACACGGAAAGCAAATATACTCCGTTGTTCCGGTACTTATTGACCAAAACGCACGCCGGAGAGACGACGCTCGAACTATCTCTCGATCGTATCCAGGAGATTATCGGGGCGAAGCTGCCGAATTCCGCGTATGAATATGATGCTTTTTGGCGCGATCGATCGCGTAACGTGGGTGTGAGTATCGTTCAGTCAGGCTGGCAGATTCAGGCACTGGAGCGCGATTCAAGTAACAGAATTGCGAAAGTGAAGTTGCAAACGCCTGAGAAGTTGCCGCGGCCGAAAGAAGTCGAGAAAGCAGCCATTGTCCATACATTGCGAGAAGTTGGGGGAGACAAAGCCGAAGCCGCTAAGTTATTGGGTATACCGCTCCGGACATTGTACCGGAAACTGGATGAATTTCATCTTCTTCAATCAAGCGACACCGGCGAAAACAACTCACTCACTGAACCTGCAGGAGCCTTTGCACCACATGAGGATCGGCAGACTGCCCTCAAGCGGCTGCTCTCTCTCCAACTGCCCGTCGCCGATTGGGAACAGATGGAAGCGGAAATCATCAAAGGAGCGACAGAGTAGATGAACCCGACCACCCCTCCTGCGTTATTGGATACCGCGATTCCTATGTATGCAGCGGGTACATCGCACTCCTACCGGGCCCCTTGCCAGTGGGTGATGACCGAGATCGCCAACGGACAAATGACGGCTGCGATAGATGCCGAAGTCATCCAAGAGATATTGCATCGTTACGGTTCACTGGGACGGCACGCAGACGCTGTGAGTCTGGCAAACAACCTGATGATCCTTGTTCCTCAGATCTATCCCATCACGGCGGCAGACGTGCAAATAGCTGTCAGCCTTTTTCATCAATACGCCCCGCAAGGTGTGAAGTCCAGAGATATTGTGCATGCTGCGGTTATGCAGAACAATGGACTGACGCACATCATTTCGACTGACGTGCACTTTGACCGCATAGCAGGCATCACCCGCCTTGATCCGTTGACGCTTTATCAGCAAGCCCAAAAACCATCGCCATAAATGGCTTCCTTTACGGTGCACAGTATACAATCGAACACTCGCCAGGTACCTATAATTATACCTAACGTCCCGGCTCAGGCGCGTGGCTTGTCCGCGTCACCTGCAGCCAGTTGTTGGCTGCTCTCCCATCTCCTCCGATCAATCGAATACACGGCAAGCTCTACCGGTTCGTCGAACTTCTTCCATTTCTCTTTGACTATCCTCTGAAACTCCATGCCACACTTCTCCATGACCCGAGTGGACCCCCTGTTTGCGGTGACCGCCGACGTGGTGACACTCTGGAGGCCCGGATGGGAAGAGAATCCCCAGTCCAGAACGGCTCTGCACGCCTCCGTCATCAAACCCCTGTTCCAGTACTCCTTTGCGAGCGCGTAGTGAATGGACCCGTTCCTACCGTCTTCCAGACCGAACTCAACCGCCCCAATCACCCGGAATTCGTTCTTGAGGCGGATCGCCCAAGCATAAGCGCCGGGGAGATTGTTGAGAAGACTGTCCACGAACTTGCGCGAGTCCTCAACCGACCGGGGTGTCTCTCCGGTCGTGTGAAAAAGGACGGTGGGGTCAGACGCGTACCTGAAGACATCTTCTGCGTCATCGCGTGTGAAGCCGCGAAGGCACAAGCGGCCCGTCATGATCTCCGGTATCTGCTTCATGTTTGCTCATCCAAACATATGTTAAGTATTCAAGCCAAAAATGAACGCCCTTATTTTCCAAAGATAGTTTTGAATAGCGTTTGCATGTCGTCCCAGGATTTTTGATCCGCCTCCGCATTGTAACTGATAGGCATACCAAATTTCTTCGCGTAGGTATCCGCGTCCGGGTTGGTGAAACTGTGCGTCGCACCCGGATAGGAGTTGAACTGAAAATCAGCCTCTGCCTGCTTCATCTCCGTCTTGAATTGATCAATCTGTTCCTGTGTGATAAACTGATCG
>JAPUIP010000351.1 GCA_027296925.1 Candidatus Poribacteria bacterium
ATTTCCGGCCTGTAATCCGGAAACCGGGACCACAGCGTATGATGATGAGCACGCTCGATAACGGCGATGGTATCAATCTGCACATAGCCCAATCGTTCGATGGTCTGCGCGGCGCGTTCTTTTCCTTCGGGTAATTCCCAACTGCTATCAAGACCTTGACACCGAAGAATTAACCGTCGTGCTCTGGATGCTGAGATTTTCATTGAATGCCTCTCTTATTTCGCGTTGAAATGTCTCTCATTGCATGTTACGTGCAATGGCCAGTTGATATAAAAATCTGACATACTTCAGTCGGGAAAGCCTGTCAATCTAGGTTAAGCGTTTGCGACAATGGTTTGTAGCCCTGCCAGACACCGGCATCGCGCCGCCCAAAGTTGACGATGATTGTCTTGCGCGTTTTCTGTGACGGATTGGGCAGACCGTTGTGAATCAAACCTTCGTTGAAGAGGATGATGTCTCCTGCGTTCACATCGTCGAAGATGTGCTGTGCGGGCAGGTCCAGACGTTTGTGATAATCAGCCGGTGAGAATTGGGCACGATGCGACCCTGGAATCACCTCAAACTCCCCTTCATTGGGTCCGACGTCTGTTATGCAATAAAACACCTTGACCATTGGACAGATGAACTTTCCATCGATCACGTGCCCGGTGGGGCGATGCCACCCACCACCCTTGTAGCCGGGATAGGTATAATACAAATCGTTGTCGATATGGCGGTAATCCGCGCCAAGAAATGCAATCAGGAACGGCTCGACGACGGGGTGGTCTAAAAAACGGGCAAATCGCGCATCCACGTCGAACATCCGCGAAACAGGGCGATTGAGTTGATGCTTCAGGATTATCGACGTTTAGAGCTTTCGCATCGGTTTTCTCGGCAACTTCGGTCCACTGCGTATATTCAGCGATTTCTTGCAGCGTCAATGCTTGGCGCAGGTGCAAGTAGCCCTGCACGTCGAACTGAAATTGATAATCATCAGAGATCGGCATGTTTCACCTCATATTGTGTGTCGGGAGGCCGGTATGTGATTGTATGGTAATTATTGGTCATCATATCAACTCCATTCAATGAACGGCCAACGCCTCTGTCATCTTTCGACCCAGTCGCTCCCACGCTTTGATAATAGCATCATATACAGCGGGTTCATCTTTATCGTGAATGCGGTCACGTTCATCAAGCCATGCGACAATGCGACCGACGCCCTCAAGCAACGAAATCCTATAGCGGAAGTTCAGGTCTGCTCTGGCGGCGGTATTACCGAAGATATTGTTATATTGAAAATTCTCTTTACACCACTCCGCTTCCTTTGGGGCAACTTTAAACAGTAAATCCGTAGGAATGTGAACCAGATTCGGTTCTGGTGCGTCCATTGCTCGTGCCACCGCTTGATGGTACTGGTTCCATGTCATCGGTTCTTCACCCGCCGTATGATAGCTTTTCCCAAACGTCCGTTCGTTGCCAATGGCTTCGACAAACGCTTGTGCGACGTCGTCACGATGGCACGACGCCCAGAGTGAAGAGCCATCACCATGTGTAATGATTGGATTTCCTCGGCGGATGCGGTCGAGATAGTACATTCCGCCCCGCAACGAATGAATCAGCCCGCGCCCTTCGCCATAGGTATGCGCCGGACGGATAATTGTAACCGGAAAATTGCCGCGTGCGTGGGCTTGTTCCAAAATTCGCTCACATTTTGCCTTATCGAAAGCGTAAGGAAAAGATGCCGTGGGTTGACGTTCTTCATCTTCACAGATTGGATAACGTCTTGCGGGTTTGGTATAAACGTCAATGGTGCTACAAAATATGAACTGTCCAATTCGTCCGCGAAAGGCACGAACGTCGCTTTCGACTTCCTCTGGAACGAAACCGATCATGTCGATGACCGTGTCGAACGGTCCGGCTTCAGCCATCTGTGCCTCGAAAGCCGCATAGTCTTTACGGTCGCCCGAAATCAACTGATAACCCTCTGGAACTTCAGCCTCAGTCTGTCCTCGATTGTAGAGTGTTACATCATCGCCCCGCTCAATGAGAAACCGCGTAATTGCTGTGCTAATAAGACCTGTACCACCGATAATCAAAACTCTCATGACTGTCTCCAATCTGTTTGATAGATCATAAGAACACCTACTATATCTTTCCTATGCGCACCTACGGCTGATGTGTGATGAGCAACACGGCATCGCCTGTTCCGGGCGTTTCCAATTGCTGAACTTCCGACGCCGTGACGGTCAAACTATCCGAGAAAGTTCCATCGGCGGGATTGTACCATCTGACTTGAGCGGGGCGTGCAACTCGCGTGAAATCGACTGAGACGCTGCCGCCGACGGGGGTATAAATTACCGCCAAATCCCCGCTTTCGGTCTTTGCTGCGGCGATGAATTTCTCAGCATCCTCCCCGCCCGGTTGCGCGGCAATCAACTGTGGGTCAGGACGGAGTTTCCACCACTCGAACGTCGAAAACAGATTACGAAGCCGTTTCATGTCCATCGAGCCGGGAAAATGCAACGCATCATACCACGCCGGACCCAGACCGGTATAGACATGGTCAATCGGCAACCGCTCCTCTAGATGCCAGCCCCAAATCCCGTGAGCACCGTATGTCACACCCGCCGGCGGACCAACCAATAAGCTCCAGTATGCCGCCCGTCGGATGGCGTGTGCGTCAAAGGGTTCTTCTGCGCCATACGGCAGATGGCCTTCGTAATTCGGCTCAAAGTTGAGATTCGGGTGATGCGGTTTTTTATCCCAGTCCGTCGCGGGTGGTCCATCACAAAGCCAGCGCAGGTCGCGTTCCTTAACCTAGATTTTGTGCCAAAGCTCCCAATTTGATGATCAAAAATGGCAGTTTTCGCCGGTTTTGTTCGCATTTTTGGGTGATAGAAACGAAAAATCGCCAAAAACGAAGCATGATATTTGACTTATTTGTGCGAAATCTAGGTTAAGGAGCTACGATGGCAGTCACCATATCGGTTTCCTGCAAATTATAATCAACTCGTTTTAGGCGTTATTGGTACGAAATTGAGGTTATAACATTTCCAACCGTCAAAATGTCCTATATCTTCGCTTTACGGACGAAAAATCCGCTTCCACCAAGACCGTGAGCGCATGTCTTCAATCATCTGTCGGGAGTCGTCGAGTTGTTCGGTCAATGCGCCGATGTTCTTTTGGGACATGGCGACGACTTGGGTGAGGTGGTCTATCTGTTGGACGTGGGATTCTATTTGCCGATTCTTCTCCGCAAGTTCGGCACGCAAGTGATCAATCTCTGACTGCTTTTGTTGACATAAGCGGCATTCATTTGCCAGTTCATGCCGTTTGGATGCCGAACCGTTTTCTGGAAGGCGCGTGGTTACTGATTCGGCATCAATTTGCCATGACTTGCCGTGCCGTTTGGCTGCCAATTTACCATCCGCAATCCACTGGCGAACAGTACGGGGACTGATATTGAGCTTTGCCGCAACTTCGGCAACCGTGAGGGATTTCGTGTCCATGTGGCATGAAACGGCAATCTCATGCCGATGGTTTCAAATCACCACGCTCAACCGCTCGTATTGATTCGGCATTGGTGCAAACTCGCCACATTCATCGACAATGCGCTAAATCGTGTTTGGTTATCGGACGTGATTTTCTTCCGCTTTACAAGTGTGAATCAGGTATAATGTGATTTCGATGTGTTTGTCAAAGTCACCTGTGGTTATGACTTTAGTTTAACGTAGAGTTCGACGGTGCTAGTGTAGACCAGTCTGGCAGACAGGCATGGAAAAGCCCCGCCGAGGACAAAGTTATCACTCAGCAGGGAATGGTACGGACTTAAATAATTGTACTCAGAATCTGTGCTATGGCTGCGGTTTTCCAGGTTTGGATCTTTGAGCATTTATCTTTTGGCGAATCTGACAGAAAACTGACGGCGGCCCAAAAGACGCTCTACAAACTGATTTCTTCCCTTAAGTTCGTGACATTCTAATATGACGGGGGATAGCTGATGAAACGCTTAAACGGTAAGATCTCAATCGTAACCGGGAGTAGCAGCGGAATTGGCAAAGCAATTGCTCTTAAATTTGCCACGGAGGGATGCCGTGTTGTCCTTGCGGCACGACGGCAGCAGTTATGCGATCAGGTTGTTGCCCAGATCCGAGAGCAAGGCGGCGAAGCAATAGCCATTCCGACAGATATTTCGGATGAGTTGCAAGTGGGACGACTTATTGCAGAAACGAGGGGGCAATTTGGGCGGCTCGATATCCTCGTCAATAACGCTGGCATCGGCGGTGGCGGACGGATCTTTGAGACCAGCACCCAAGCATTTGATCGGGTCATGAACACGAACTTACGCGGCACTTTTTTTTGCTGTCGTGCCGGATTCCGTCAGATGATACAAAACGGTGGTGGGACAATTATCAACATCTCCAGCGTATGTGGCGTCGATGCATGGGCGGGTACGGGCATCTACAGTGCGTCGAAGTACGGCATCATGGGGTTGACAAAGGCATTGGCAGACGAAGGGCGACAGTACAACATCAAAGCATGTGCAATCTGTCCCGGTGGAGTTGCATCCTCACGGGTTGACGCTCCGCCCGAAGCGATCCAACGTAGTCAGTCGATCAGCCCGTTCGACATCGCCGAAGCAGCGGTTTATCTGGCTTCACTGGGTCCAAACGCGATTGTTCATCAGATCGTCGTGGATCGCCTATGGGCCGATTGGTAAAAACACCACATCTGTTCTGTCACTAAATGGATAGAAAACTGGTCCATCGGCGTTGCCTTCTTTGAGGGTATGAAGACCCTTTTCCGGTAAGAACGAATTTTTAAGGTGAATCTCTGGCTGATGACGCCCCGCTGTTCTGTAGTCAGAAAGGCGGACATCTGGACAGAACCCAGTTGTTCCGAGTGGTATCCAGTGCCATGCGGAAAGCGGGGACTTAAAGAGTCCCAAAGAGACCTGGAAATGTTTCAGATTCTGATCATCGTCTTTGCACTCGCGGCTTTTGTCCCGTCGAGCCCCGCCCAGATCGCCTTCTGCTCAAACCGCGACGGCAACTTCGAGATCTACGTCATGGATGCGAACGGCAACAAACCAGTCAACTTGACGAGGCATCCAGGGGACGACTTTGCGCCCGCATGGTCTCCAGACGGAACGAAGATCGCGTTTTGGGCCATCCGTGATGGTAAACAAGAGATTTACGTGATGAACGCGGACGGATATAACCCGGTTCGGCTTGCAACCCATCAGAAGGTGAGTTTTGAC
>JAPUIP010000352.1 GCA_027296925.1 Candidatus Poribacteria bacterium
AAGATCGGGCTGATAGCTCAAGTCCACTGAAGTGGACTCGGATTGTTCGTTTGAGTCGTCTTCAGACGACTTTGGCTTTGAGCCAGGTCGGCTGCCCCCTCAAAGTTCGGGGCAAGCACCCTCCCTCGAAGCTCGGGATTCCATAACGGGCATTTCACTTCCACGCGGGTGGAGAACTTCAGTTCAAGGCGCCTGGGTTCATAAGTGAAAAACTCGTATTGATGTTTTTAATTATAGCATATCTGCCGTGTGCGCATCTACTGATCCTCTTCCCCAATCACGCCTACGCGACAGATCTTTTTGAATGAACAGGAACGGCAGACAAGCTGTGTATCGTGCGAGGTGAGCGGAAATTCTCCACTGGAGATTGAACGAACATATCGATTGACGTACTCGACGGACAGATTGATAATCTCTTGAACGTTGCCGACCAATTGACCGTTTCGGGATGACGCCTTGAACCCCCTTCCGTTGTAGGCTTGCTCCCCGATGCCGAGGTCAGCTTTGCCACCTTCCCGCAAAACGTAGTAGACGCCTCCGATGCCTCTGACTTCGCCAACATGATGTCGCTTCATCAACTGCTCAACAACAGTGAGATAGATCGGCAGTTGCAGGCTGCGTCCTTCGAGAATATCACCGATTTTTGGATGGACGCTCCCCGTCTTGTAGTCGCCGACGATGAAGAATCCGTTTCCCATTTCGATCCGATCGATCCTCCCTGATAGGGATACGTCTCCAACAGGAATGGGTAGGTCGCTACCGAGTCGTGCATCCGTCCATTCCTTTCCGCCACTGAGACCAAATTCCACCTCAAAATAGCGAGGCTGCGCCTCCAATTTTCGCGCCCGCTCCGCTTCAAGGAATGCGGGTAAGACTCCCTTCCTCCCGTGACCACCGATGAGCGTCTCCATCTCAATCTCCCAAAACAGTCCGCCCCGATGTGCCTGACCGAGATGTTTTTGCGCAATCTGCTTGAGTTCCTGAACAGCCGTCTCAAACTCCGAATCCGTGTACGCAGAAATCGGTGGCCCGTCGCGGCGGCGATCGTAGAATTCAAACAGAATCTTGTGCAAGCGATTCCCTTTCTCACGCTCTGTTAAGCCTTCCTCCTCTTCTTCTTCGATCCGATTTAGGCTTAACAGACGATGGGAGAAATACTGAAAGGGACACTGCCCATAACTCTCTAACCAACTGACCGAATGCACCGTTTGACGGCGCTCTTCCAGCGCGCGTCGACTTGACGGAGACAGTAAGTCGTGCGTCAGCCAGCCTTCATAATGCGGCAGTTCGTGTGTGACGGTTCGGCTCTTTTCAACCCGCACGTTGTGCGCAATCAGCCGGAGGGCAGGGGCGATCGCAGATGGAAGAGAAGGTGCTTCGCGGTCTTCGGATTGTTCCCATACAAATTTCCCGTAGTGCTTCAGAAAACGCTCCGTGCTGAATAGAGTGGTGTTATCATCTTCAAGTTCTTCGATCTCAGCAACACGTCGCAACTCATCAACGAATGTGGATTGAACGAGTTCAATTTCGCCATCATGCGCCGGCACGATCAGGTACAGATGCCTGCGAAAGCATTTGAGGGCTTGATAGAACAGAAAACGATCTTCGCGCAGGCGATCCGATTCGGTTCGGCGTCGTTTGGCATGCAGGAACGCATCAGAACGAAAAATTGCGGGGAACTCGCCATCGACCAGACCGCACAGGATGACCACCTCAAAATCCAGCTCTTTCGTCCGGACAAGCGGAAGAACGGAAACGCCACCGGTATTTAACGCCGAATCTACTGCTTCGGCCGTGGTTTGTGACACCATCAATCTGAGCCAGCTGACATAAACAGTAAGCGGGTGACGTCCATCTCCCTCAGATGTCAATGTGAGAAATTCCACCAACTCATTGACTAGGGCTCTGATGGCTCGATAGGCATCGATCTCTTCCTTAATGATCGACGGTTGAGTTTGATCGCGGTAATCCCGCCTGTGTTTCAAGATATGCTGACGGACTCTTAAGGTCGCCAGCTACTGACCGATGGGTGTTCTGATAGTGTCGGGAGTCATCTGCGTATTGAATTGACATTGAACCATGACATCTTCGATTGTCTGGTCAAAGTGGAAGTAGGGGCTCCGCAAAATTTTACATCTGTTTCGAGGACTCGCCATCCCGGCGATGAAATCGAGCAGGGAAAAGATCGATGTGACGAGCGGGGAGTGCGCAAGCGCATTGCCCCAATCCAGGGCATGAGGGATGCCGTAAAGCGGAAAGATTTCACGCATGAGCGGGGCGTAAATGCTCAGATCGTAGCAGGTGACACATATACGATGGAGGTCAAGATCTGGTTGATCCAATACGAGTTGATTGATCAACCCGGCGATCTGCTCGACTTCCTGAACCCGGTCTGATACGCCCAAAAGGGAGATCTGATCTGTGAGCTCGAGCTTCTCAGCGGATTGCTCTAACCACCGATCCTTGCGGAACAGATTCTGTGCAAAGTGCCGATTCCGGTTTTCTGCTTGAAAATTGAAGCTGGCGTCAGTCGTTTCTTGGACGAGCTTTTCGTTGATTTCCCGAAATCCGCAATTCAGGAGTTGCGCGTAGCTTTCTTTCACGTGTCCAAAGAGGGATTCGTTCTGCGCATCGAAGTCGAGGCGGATGCCCATCCCGATCTGGGGTAGATCGGCGATGCCGGTCAGCATCGAGAGATCCGGCGGGGAAAAGACATCGAAGCCGCGGACGATGACCATCTCCACGTTGGGGAAAATCGACCGCATCACTGTCCCCGCGCTGGAGAGATGGCTCGAAACGGCATGGTGAAGGCCCGCGCGATCTATCCATTCGTCACCAAGCCGTCGTTCATACGCTTCGTAAATAGCGATGAGATCCGCTAGTTTTCCACGCTCAACCAACTCGCTCTGAACCAGATCGCCCTGCAATTGGGAGGGGGTGATGCCACTCGCCTTAAGCTGGTTAATTGCGCCGGTCAACCGGGTCACCGTGCCCTGAGGCACCGGGATTTCCGCATGCGGTTTCAAAAACGGGAGTTCCAGTCCATCAATAATCTGACGCATCCATACCGTCTGCAAGCCCTCGGAGACCTGTCTTCGCGTCGAACCAAGTCTTCCGTAAAAACGCCGAACGAGGTCTTCGAGCGTATGGATATGCAGCCCGGCGGCCGCTCGATTCGGCGCATACTGCAGACATTCGCATTGCCACTTGCGGCGTGCGTGGGCGGTCGGAACGATCATCAGGAATGAATCCGCATGGCCACTTTCAAGGCGGTCACGAATCTCACGGTCGATTGGTAAAGGAACTTGCCCTTTGATGAGAATAGTTTCCATGTGAAAATGTCAATCCCAAGCGCAATTCACTAAATCGCATCCATTCTCTTATAAAATTCCCTGACACGAGGTATGCTCAACAGCGGACGATGGATTTGAAGATGATGAAGACCGGAGTTATGATTTCCCTCGATTACCTTAAATCCGTCATCTGTAATCACAACGTCCCAACCCACATAAGGAACAAATGGTATCTCTTTCGCCATTTCCAAGATTGCCGACTTTAGGGATTCCCAGTGTGGGATATGGATGCCTTCAATCTGCGAATTGGTATCCGGATGTTTTTCATGCCAGACAACTTTGGAATCGGTGGGATACGAAGCCCCTTTACTCAACGTCCCTGTCTCCATATCAATCAAACAGCTTAAGCCGCCGCGAGTCCAATTGTCGACGGGGATTGTCGAGGTTCTCCCAAACCGATGCGCGGCGATGGCGATAAAAGGGAATTGCCCATCCGCATCCCACATGGTTAACATGCGAATCGTATTCGTCGAGTCTGGAAATATCTGAGAGGCATAATGATTCTGATGGACATAGTCGGTGACAAGATAATCATCGAGTCCGGACAAAAAAGCGCCGGCATCGTGTGGGATTCGCCTGGAATCATTGATGAATACCTTTCCATCAACCGCTTTCATGATAAACACGCCTGCGCCTTCAACCCCCTCAACAGGCTTGAGCACCAGGAGACCGGCTTTGAGACACCTATCAATAATGTCATCGACGCTCTTCACAGTATATCTATCGCTTATCGGGACGACGGCCCCGCCTTGAATAAGGCAATAATTGTGCGGGATATACGACTGATATCGCCGGAACATCTTCGCGAAAATCACTTTGTTCTGGAGCACGCGACAAAAAGGGCCGTTAATACGCGGGGTCTTAAAGAAGAGGCTGAAGTCGGACAGATAGTCGGATACGCTCGTTTCATCGAATGAATAGAGAATTGCAGACTCGGAGAGAAATCCTTTCCGCCACAGCCAAATCTTTTTGGGCAGGGGAATCTTGAAGGGGGATTTCAACTCTTTTTTAATCAAGCTCTGTAGGTTTTCTGCAAATTCAGCAAAAGCGCCCACTCTTCTGAACATGACACTCCTAATCGAAGTTTGGGCAGGCTCATCCGATTAATCGTGCGTAAACACTTCTCTGCACCATCCCTAACACGCTGTATTCTCAGAAGGGAAACATTGCCTCATGTCGTCTTCTTCTGAGATCCGGGTTAGTCATGAAATCTGATCGAAATCCCTGTCGAAACTGACGATAACCTCGATACCAAGTTCTTGACAGGAAAGAGCTATTGACGCATCGTGAAAATTCAATGCACCATGGGTCTGTCGAACGAGTTGCACAATATCGCTATATAGGCGTTGTGCCTCCGCAGAGATCCATGTGATCGTCTGCTCAGGAACTTCACGCAATAACTTATCCAATAGAGATGGAAGTTGATTAGATCGGCGTTGCTCCTCTAATCGGCGGCTCAAAACGCTGATGGTTTCATTGAGGACACAATCAAAATAGATCGAGCTTACGCCATCAACTTCGAGAGCCGTGCTGATCCCATTAGCTTTCAAATGCCACTTGTCGTGACTATCGATAAGTGCTATAAGGACATTGCTATCAACAGTAGCCTGATTATTCATAGCATTTATCAGCATCCTCGACAGCATCGCCCCCTAAGGCGACCAATCCGGCCAGTGCCTTCAAACTCTCTACTGGTGCAGCTTTTACCTCTGGTTTTTGAGATTTGCGGCCTTCTGCTTTTGTGCGCTCCTTAATGAAAAGCGCAAAATCCAGAACTTCGGAGATCCGTTCCGGCGGTAATTCATCTAAAATTCTGATCACCGACTCCTTCACAGAAACTTCAGCTTGCATTGTATCCGACCTCCGTAAATTGAATTTACTTTCAACGAACCTGGGTGCCGGGAGGCAGCCGCTTCTCAAACGTCGCCACGGCGAGTTCTTTTTTCCCCGACGCTGCAAGCAGCATCCCTTGCGATTCGATACCGCGTATCTTGGTCGGCTTCAAGTTGGCCACCAGAACGATCTGCTTCCCCACCAGATCTTCTGGCGAGTAATGTGCGGCGATTCCCGCGACAACTTGACGCTTTTCACTCCCGAGATCGACTTGCAACTTCAGTAGCCGATCCGCATTGGGAATGCGTTCTGCGGCAATCACTTCAGCAACCCGCAGGTCCATTGACTGGAATTGATCTATCGAGATCAGGTTTTCGGTTGCGATTTGTTCGGTTTGGCTAGAGGCAGCGTGGCGCGGCTTCCGTTTCGTATCCTTTCGTGGGAAAATCGGCTCCGGCTTTCCAACCGTTTTTCCCGATGGTAAGCCGCCCCATTCGGAGACCGTATCCAGCCCCTGATTCTCAAAGCATTCGTCAAGCCCCATTTGTTGACGAATGCGGTTAGCTGTATCAGGCACGAAAGGGGAAATCAGAACGGCAATTGTCCGTAGGGATTCCATACAGTTGTAAAGGATCGTTCCCATACGCCCTTTGGTTTCTTCCGACTTTGCCAAAGACCAGACCTGCGTCTGCTGGACATAGCGATTGATCCGCCGGACAAACTCCCAGATTTTCTCCAATGCCATGTCAAAGGCGAGTTGGCCCATCAGCGCATCGACCTGATCGATGGTTTCCCGCGCGATGCCTTTCACTTCATCGTCGAATTCGCCCGGCGTCGTTGGTTCGGGAATGACGCCGAAGTTCTTCGAGACGAGTCCAAGCGTTCGGTTGAGCAGGTTGCCGAGGTCATTTGCCAGATCCGCGTTATACCGCAGCACGAAGCGATCTTGTGAGTAATCCCCGTCATTACCAAAGCTGAATTCTCGCAGGAAAAAGTAACGAAACGCATCCAACCCGAATTCACCAATCAAGGTATCCATGTCGATGACGTTGCCTTTTGTTTTGCTGATTTTCTCACCTTGGTTGGTCACAAAACCGTGCGCAAAAATCTGTCTGGGCAGAGGTAAATTGACAGCCATTAGCATCGCGGGCCAGATAATCGCGTGAAAGCGCGTAATATCTTTTCCCATCATGTGAACGTTCGCGGGCCAATATTTGTGGAACTTTTCTCCATCTTCACCATAGCCTAGCGCGGTGATGTAGTTACACAGTGCCTCAATCCACACATAGGTCATGTGCGTCTGATCAAACGGTAAAGGAATTCCCCAGGATACCGAGGCCCGTGAAATGCTTACATCTTTCAAGCCCGATTCCACCACATTCAGAACTTCGTTGCGGCGGCTCTCTGGCTGGATGAACTCTGGGTTCGCACGAATGTGTGCACGGAGTCCATCCTGGTATTTCGACAGGGCAAAGAAGTAGTTTTCCTCCTCAACCCATTCTACCGGTAACTTATGCACAGGACAGTTTTTGCTTTCGGCCAGCTCTCTTTCTGTGTAGAAGCTTTCACACCGCCGGCAGTAATACCCATCATACTTTCCTTTGTAAATATCGCCGGTTTTATAAAGCGCATTGAGGAATTTTGTCGCACCGCGTTTGTGCAATTCGCTTGTTGTGCGAAGAAAAATATCGTTAGATAAGTTCAATTTTTTCCAGAGCTTGGTAAACATCGGCGCCATCTGATCACAGAGTTCCTGTTCGGAGATTCCCTTTTCAGCTGCGAGCGTTTGGATATTTTCGCCGTGCTCATCAACGCCTGTCAGGAAGAAAACGTCCTCCCCTTTAAGACGGTGATATCTTGCCAGCACATCAGCGGCAATTGTTGAGTAAGCAGTCCCAAGATGCGGCTCGGCGTTGACGTAGTAAATGGGGGTTGTGACGTAAAAAGTCCTCATAATTTTGTCACCTCTTTCACGTAAGGTGTAATGCGTATTCCATATCACGTGTCGTTGACTAGCAACTTCAAAACCATAACCTCTAAAGCCAATGTTGCGTTGACGTTGCGCGTGAGTAGTTTTTTTGTCTCAAAAATCGTCTGGATCGCCGATTGTAATTGCAGCCGTGAATAGCGCGATGTCAAGCGTCTGAGCGATTCGATGTGGTAGACGTGGGTCAGGAGATCGATTGGCGCGCCCTGGTGGAGTAGCAGGAGATCCCGATACCAACTCACAAGGTGGTCAAGTACCTCCGGATTCTGGCTCAGCTTTTCGGCAATCCGAAAGGCGGCCAATCGATCGCCGGTTGTGATAATCTCTGGGATTTCGTTTTCGAAATGCGCTTTATTTTCCTGAAGTAACGTCAATGCTTTGCCAACGGCACCGCCGGATAACGTGGCAATTGAAAGCGCGTGGGATTCTTCAAGCTCGAACTGCTGAATCAGGTGCGCAGCGAGTTCCGGAACCGGCAGGGGCTGAAAATTGATGATTTGACAGCGAGACCGAATCGTCGGTAGCAACGCATCGAGATTTGCTGTCAAGAGTATTAAAACCGATTCAGCCGGAGGTTCTTCAAGCGTTTTCAGCAAACAGTTTGCCGCTTCCAGATTCATGCGTTCTGCTTCTGTCAGGATGTAGACTTTCCGTACTCCTTCGAGCGGTCGATAAACAATCCGCCTTTGCAGTTCGCGAATCTGATTGATTCGAGTCCAGGCGCCCGATGGCCGGATAACTTGAACGTCTGGGTGATTTCCATTATCGGTCTTCCGACAGGATAAGCAAGTCCCGCAGGCGCCCTCGTTTGACGTGAGACAATTGACCGATTTTGCAAAGTGCAGGGCAACGGTTTCTTTTCCGACATTCGCACCTCCGGCGAATAGGTATGCGCCCGCAACGCGGTTCGATGCAATCGCATGGTGCAGCTGTTCGATGATCTGATGATGTCCGACGATAGGAGATTGCATAGGTTGCACGAAACGTGAAACGTCAGTCAAGAAATGAAAAGCTGAATGACGTTACATTTTACGTTTTATCCCATTCATTTGTAAGAATCGATCGACTTCCGACCGAATCTGCGCGTACACACGATCGAGACTCGCGTGAGCGTCAACGACTCTAACACGGTGCGGCTCTTGACGAGCGATAGCGAGGTAGCCTTTCCGAACACGTCGGTGAGATTCGAGCGCTTCTCTCTCGAGGCGATCCAAACTCCCCCGACTTTGCTGAGCACGTTGCAAACCAATTTCTACGGGCAGATCTAACACAAAGGTCAGATCTGGAGACAAGCCCTGGGTCGCAATCTCGTTCAGGTGTCGAATCAGATCTAAATCCAAGCCACGTCGGTAGCCTTGATAGGCAACCGTCGAGTCCGAAAACCGTCCCGATATGACAATTTTCCCCGCTTCCAGCGCCGGCCGAATGCGCTCCGAGACATGCTGTGCACGTGCGGCGGCAATCAGCAACAGCTCCGTCCGTGACGCCATTTCACCGTAATTGGGGTCCAAGAAGATTTCGCGGAGGCGTTCTGAGATTGGCGTTCCGCCGGGTTCGCGAGTCACGCACACCGCGTGGCCTGCTTGTCGGAGTTCTGCCGATAAACGTTGGATCTGCGTCGTTTTCCCCGAGCCCTCTGTGCCCTCAAATGTGATAAAAAGTCCTCGGTGTGCCACAGCCTTCCCTTCATTCGTTGGCTTATATGATAGCCCAGAGATTACATCCTGTCAAGATTTAGAGTGGGGAGAGTTGAGGGGAGGGAAATACTTCATGGTGGGGGCTCTGCTACCTTTACGATTCCCGCAGAAAAATCGGATTGGAGAAGATCCAGGGCTGATCGCTATAGTAAAGTTCAACGCGATAGACGCCCGCGCGATCGATGGGAAGGCGTAAGGTTTTACCGCTTGCCTGATGGATCGGGTGTCCATTGCGAATCAGCCGAATCTCCGCGGGTTGAGGGACAGAGACTAAAAGATCGGCACGCCCTTCAAAAATCGCTTCATCCCCCATCAGTAAGTGAGTGGGTGCATCGTATTCACCCCGACCCTTCATCTCCGCCGCAAACGTGAATCCCATCGAATCGGCAAGGAAATCATAGGCGATAAAACAGTGTCCGGCTTTGAGGGCGTCATAGATCAGCTGCTTGCTTTCCGGAAGGGATTGTGGGGATAATGGGGTGTCGAGCAGAACGTGCGTCCGAATCGTTCGGAAGAGATATTCATAAGGGAAAAACTTAATGAAGCGGAAGATCGGGAGTGGTCGGGCGTGGGCATCTGTCGATCCGATACCGACGACATGCCGCTGCTGCGCCACTTCATCCCATTTGCGAAGAGCCTCCAGACGTGGGCCACGAATCGCTTTTTCCGGGTAGAAGTAGTGGTACATAAACGTCAATATGTTGACGTTCTCGACCCAATCGATCATGTAAGACCAGATCTCGATGCCTGTGTAGCCTGTGATGCTCCAATCTGTCCAGGCGTGCCCTTTTGTTCGAAACAGCGGCGGCTTCTTACCGCCGTAGGGGTGGGCAATAAAGCCAAATCCGCCCGAGTCCCGAACTTCATCGACAATTCTTTGATAGTCGGTTCGGTACTTGCCTCGAATTTCTCTGTTGAGATCAAACGCCAAATAGTGGTGAGTGCGCGGCGAGATCTCCTGCCCCACAAGCAGCAAAACACCATCGTGCCATCCTTCATACCCGTTGTATAAGGCGTCGAGGCTATCGTGATCTGTCAGCATCACAAAATCCAGCCCAGCGTCGGCGGCTTTCCCGACAATCTCTGGAACTTTCGCACTTCCATCAGAGTAGCGTGAATGGAGGTGCATCGTGCCTTTATATTCATAGTATTGAGTCGATAAGGGGGATTCAGACAAATCTTCAACTTTCCTCAAATGGGAGTGTGACACATGAACGCAGGCGGTCGACATGGCGCTTTGCAAAACCCAAGTATTGAGGTACCCGTTCAAAAGAGAACCGCCTCTTGTAAATGCTCATAGCGGCGATCAATTTCCGAGCGGGTAAGCCTGCGCTGCCGGTTCAGACTGAAATCCTCAACATTGAAAGAGGCAATGATCGTTCCATAGATTACCGCTTTGCGGATGCACGCTTCTGAGGCGTCCCCGACAGAAGCGAGATACCCCAGGAATCCACCGGCAAAGCTATCGCCGGCTCCGGTCGGATCGAAGACTTCCTCCAACGGGTAAGCGGGAGCGGAAAAAAAAGTGGAATCGGTTAAAGAGATCGCCCCGTGTTCGCCCTTCTTGATAACCACCCGATCTGGTCCATAAGTTAGTATTCTCTTTCCGGCGCGAATGAGGTTGCTCTCACCCGTTAGTAGTCGAGCTTCGCCGTCATTTAGGATCAAGATGTCGACTTCCCCTAAAGTCTGCATTAATGCGTCACGGCTGTTGTTGATCCAGAGATTCATCGTATCGCATACGATTAATTTTGGGGCTGTCATTTGTCGAAGCACGCCCAGTTGCAGTTCAGGATTGATATTGGCTAAAAAGACGTAGGGCGTTTCTCTATGGGTTTCTGGTAATTTCGGATCAAACTCGCCGTAAACATTCAGATCCGTAAAGAGCGTCGTTGCCGCATTGAGATCGCCGGTGTAGCGCCCTCCCCATCGGAATGTCTTGCCGCCCTGGATCTGTTCCAGACCTTCCAGTTTAACCCCTCGGCTTCGCAGAAAATCGACATGCTCCTGGGCAAAATCATCACCAACCACAGCGACCAGTCGAATGGGCTGAAAGAAGAAACTTGCCGCCGTCGAAAAATAGACAGCCGACCCACCGAGCGCATTTTCAACTTTGCCGCAAGGGGTTTCAACGGAGTCCAATCCGACAGATCCGACGACTAAAATACTCATGAATCCTCCTCGCGAGGGGTTAGGTGAAAAGAATTATCAAGATTCGGTTTCAATTTGAGCGAAGAAAAAATTGCCGTCACATCAGAATGGGAAAGGCCCCTGACGGTTTTTGTTGTCCCATAGCGACGCCATCATTCGTCGAACCCGACGCACCAAGATCACAACGAGAACAACCACTAAGATTCCTTGCAAGATCTGGGACAATCTGAATATCTCCTCAGGTAATGAAAATCGTGCAGATTGAAGCCACCAGATGGGCACGAGTAAAACGGCCGATAGGAGTAAGGTGATATTTTCCCGGCGATCTGATTTATTCATCATCGGGTGTCCGTTATCTAAAAGGCGTCAGACGAAAGGCGATTCCAGGATGCAAAGATACAGTTGAATCTCTGCATCCTGGAATCCTTAATCACGTTCCCATCGTCCAGGAACTCAGATAATTCTGTTGCTCCTCTGTCAGTTCATCTATTTTAACGCCAAGGGCTTGCAATTTCAGTGTTGCAATCGAGTCATCCAACTCTTCTGGAACGTCGTAAACCTGTTTTTTCATCTGCTGGTGGTTTTTAACGATGTATTCCCCGGACAGGGCTTGATTGGCAAAACTCATGTCCATGACACTGGCGGGGTGGCCTTCAGCCGAAGCCAGGTTAATCAGCCGTCCCTCCGCAAGCAGATAAAGCTTGCGTCCATCCGTGAGGGAATACTCCTCGACAAACTCTCGGACGGTTTTCTTGCTCTCGCTCAGAGCTTCCAAATCGGGGATGTTAATCTCGACGTTGAAATGTCCTGAATTACAGATAATTGCGCCATCTTTCATCGCTTCAAAGTGTTCGCGGCGAAGCACATCAATATCGCCGGTGAGCGTAACGACGAGATCGGCTTCGGCAACGGCGTCGATCATCGGCGCGACACGACAGCCATCCATCATCGCTTCCAGCGCGTTCAACGGATTGATTTCCGTCACGATGACATTCGCCCCGAGGCCGCATGCCCGGGAGGCAAAACCGCGTCCACACCAACCGTAGCCAGCAACGACGACCGTTGTCCCGGCAATCAGCAGATTGGTCGCCCGGATGATGCCGTCCAGCGTACTCTGCCCCGTGCCGTAGCGATTATCAAAGAAATGTTTGGTCTTGGCGTCATTGACCGCAATGATTGGGTAACGAAGCACGCCATCGGCGGCCATGCTCTTGAGTCGGATGACGCCTGTTGTCGTCTCCTCCGTTCCGGCAAGGACGTTTTCGACAAAGGCGGGGTTGGCTTCTTCGGAGTGGAGTCGAGAGACCAGATCTGCCCCATCATCCATCGTGATCATCGGTTGAAAATTAACGGCTTCATCGAGATGTTGGTAGTAGGTTTCCGTGTCCTCGCCTTTCAACGCAAAAACGGGGATGTTTTCATGCACCACCAGAGATGCGGCAACGTCGTCCTGGGTACTCAGCAGGTTAGAAGCGCACAAAACGGCTTCTGCGCCACCGGCTTTCAGCGTTCGCATTAAGTTTGCTGTTTCCGTCGTAACATGCAAACACGCGGAAATCCGCACGCCGTCCAGGGGGCGTTCCTGCTCAAAACGCTGTCGAATCAAACGCAGAACAGGCATGAAGCGATCTGCCCAGTCGATACGTCGCTTTCCCTCTTCAGCGAGGTCTCGGTTCTTGATGTCGTGGTTCATCGATTCTCCTTAATATTTGGGAATATAGCGCCCGAGACTCCGACTTCTGATCTCAGCAAATCTGCGTAATCTGTCAACTCCCATGTAAAGCCGGGTTCTTCACGCCCAAAATGCCCATAAGCCGCTGTTGCCGAGTAAATCGGTTTACGAAGGTCCAGGCGTTGGATAATGCCTGAGGGCGTGAGATCAAAATGCTTCCGCACAAGTTCAGTCAATTTCTCGCCGGGAATGACACCGGTGCCAAAGGTTTCAACCATAATCGAGATCGGTTCGACAACACCGATGGCATAAGATAGTTGGACTTCACACTTGTCCGCCAGTCCGGCGGCGACAATGTTCTTTGCAACATGTCTCGCTGCATACGCGGCGCTCCGGTCCACTTTCGTCGGATCTTTGCCAGAAAACGCGCCGCCACCATGTCTGCCCATGCCACCGTAAGTATCGATAATGATTTTCCTACCGGTTAAGCCGGCGTCCCCCTGGGGACCACCAACAACAAATCGTCCTGTCGGGTTGATATGGTATTTGATATCAGGATGTCGCAGCGATTCGGGGATCACGAATTTAATGACCTCCTCGATGACACTTTCCTTCAGTTCTTCATAAGTGACATCGGGGTCGTGCTGGGTTGAAATCACAACGGTATCGGCACTCACCGGTTTTCCCTCGACATACTCAACGGTGACCTGTGATTTTCCATCGGGACGCAGGAAGTCGAGTATGCCTTCCTTTCGGGCTTGGGCGAGGCGCCGTGTGAGTTTATGCGCCAACATAATCGGCATTGGCATCAGCTCTGGCGTATCTCGGCACGCATAGCCGAACATCATGCCTTGATCGCCGGCGCCAAGCCGATCGACTCCCATTGCGATATCCGGCGATTGCTCGTCGATCGAAGTCAACAGGGCGGAGTGTTGATAGTCAAATCCGTAATTTGCCTTGACGTAGCCAACCTTTTGGATGGTATTGCGGACAATGTTGGGAATGTCGATGAAGTTGGCATGGGTACTAATTTCACCGGTGATGAGTGCCAGCCCCGTTGTCACCAAGGTTTCGCAGGCGACGCGCCCCATCGGATCCTCCGCCATGACCGCGTCGAGCACGGCATCAGAGATCTGATCGGCAAGTTTATCGGGGTGTCCCTCAGTTACGGATTCGGATGTGAATACAAAATTCTGGGTCAATTGATTTCTCCTAAGTTGTTTATTATCAGTGTTCCTCTAAATCCGGGCTTATCGCAAAAACTAAAAACGGTGGTTCACGAACGCTGAGCACAAAAAACACCCGTTCCACTACACATTTATTGTGGCAGCTTTTACGACGCGATTTCTTATGAAATTTTGAGATTTTGCGAAAATTAAACGACAGGGGAGACGAACGGGAAGATCTGATCTGGAAAGACGCAAACAGATTTAAGAAATAATACACCGCAATAATGCTAGGTTCCGCTCTGCGAGATCGTGCAAAGCGGGCTTGGGAGGCTTTCGCAGAAACATAACTTATTAAGAGGACATGTCTCACCAAAAGCGTAGGAAAATTAGGAATCCACAAATGGTAATCGGTGAGCGGTAAAGACCGACCACTCACCAAATTACCATGCTGTCAAATACAGCGTTTTAACCAAAAGAGAGACGATTCCAGGGGCAGCCCTCAGCTTTCTTCCGAACTCGATCTGTCGAGTTCTTCCTTCAGCAATCCTCCAAACACCGTCAATTCCTCTTGCGTTTCACGTTGACGCTGAGGCTGGGAACGTTGCTGTTGTTGTTGTTGTTGATACTGAACAATTGTCGCACGTTCTTGTTCAGCGCGCGCCGCCTTTAGGCTCAGACCAATTCGACGTTCAGTTGGATCCAGATGAATGACTTTCAGGTCCAGCTCATCGCCACTTGAAACGATATCTTCTGGCTTTTCGACACGTTCGTCAGCCAGCTCAGAGATATGAATTAATCCTTCAATTCCATCTTCGAGTTGGGCGAATACGCCAAAGCTCGTGATATTCACGATTTTCCCGCGGACCACAGATCCGATTTTATACTTATTAGGCACCTGTATCCATGGATCTGGCTCAATCTGTTTGAGGCCTAATGAAATTTTCTGCTCCGCTGAATCAATACTTAAAACCATGACCTCGACTTCATCGCCTTCCTTGAGAACTTCGCGCGGATCAAGAACTCGCTTGAGCCAAGAGAGATCTGAAATATGAATCAAGCCATCGATCCCCTCTTCAATCTCGACAAAGGCACCGAAATTTGTCAGGTTACGTACACGACCAGCGATCTTTGTACCAACAGGATATTTCGTCTCCAACAGTTCCCAGGGATTGGGATGTAGTTGCTTGAGCCCAAGAGAGAGTTTTTGGCTTCCCTTGTTGATATCGAGGACAACCGCCTCGATGATTTCACCTTTATTAACAACCCTCGATGGAGCGACATTCCGCTGTGTCCAGGACATCTCCGAAATATGGATCAGTCCCTCAACCCCCTCTTCGAGTTCGAGAAACGCCCCGTAATTGACAATGCCGACTACCTTACCTTTAACGGTAGACCCAATCGGGTATTTCTCTTCAACAGTCTCCCACGGATTGGCAGTCTTCTGTTTTAACCCTAACGAAATTTTTTCGTTTTCACGGTCGATGGAGAGAACCATCACTTCCAGTTCATCCCCAATAGAAACGAAATCGGCGGGATTGTTCACTCGACCCCACGACATATCCGTTCTGTGGAGCAGTCCATCAATACCACCCAGATCGACAAATGCACCGAAGGTGGTAATACTTTTCACAACGCCTGACCGAATTTGTCCCAGTTCGAGCCCGTCCAGGAGTTCCCTTTTCTGAGACATTAACGCTTCTTCGAGAAGCACCCGGCGCGATAGAACAATATTTCGGCGCCGCTTGCTCAGTTTAACGACTTTGAGTTCTAGCGTCTGACCAATGTACCGGTCAAAGCCCTGTACCGGGCGCAATTCAATCTGAGAAGCCGGAAGAAAAGCACGGAGACTTCCAATATTCACCTGAAGCCCGCCCTTAATGCGCTGGACGACTTCTCCTTCAACAATTCTTCCTTCTTCGTAAGCCTTGGCGATCTCGTCCCAAACGAGCTTCTGATCCGCAATTTCTTTGGACAAAACAAGCTGTCCATCAGCATCTTCTCTGCGAACGATGTAGACATCGATCTGGTCACCGGCGTTTACAGCAGGCATGCCCTCTTCGTCAATCTCAAACTCTGATACCTGAATATACCCCTCTGATTTGAACCCAATATCAACCATGACTTCGTCACGATCGACACTGATAACCGATCCTTTAACAATTTCCCCTTCTGAGAAAGCTCTCAGAGAATTGTCATAGGCTTCTTCGAGAGATCCGATATCGGCGAGCTCGGAAGTTGGTGTGGCTTGATCTTGAGATGCCTCTGCTTCGACGGGTTCATCCGCGGGAGGGACGTGATCGGTCGGTGGGACTACGTCGGATTCATCTGCTTCTGACATAGTAATGGCTTCACCATCTTCTTCCACTGTTTCTTCGACTGCAGACACGTCTTGTTCCGCATCCTGTGATTGATGCGCCTCAGTAACCTGCTCTTCAGATTGGTCGTCATCTGCATCGGCTGCAGGAGATTCTAACGGCTCCTCAGCTTCAACCGTATCGGTGATTTCGACTTCGACAGTGGGCTCATCTGTTGTTGCCTGTTCGTTTTTTGAGTCCTCGTTCATCATAACTGGCTTTATTCAAAACCGCAAAACAGCGTTAGATTTGACTCACCAGTTCCTCCTTTTTTTCAAGGTCACTATTCTATAGTCTAGGCCAATCAACGCTTCTGACATCGATACAACCGACATAGTATAGCACAAATAGATAGACGGACGCAATGTCAATCCGGTCCTGAATGTGGAAGAAAATCGCAGTATCGCTCAAGCCGCTTCCCGACAACATTTCCCAACTGCTATGCATTTTTCAAACTTCAAACTCACGTTCAAAACGGCATATCTTCCGCTTCCACGACCTCAGCTTCCTGTGGCTTGGCCGGGTTGCCATCGGAAGTGGGAGTTGGTTCAGGGGTTTCGGGCACTTCGCTTGATTTCGAGGCGGCGTCAAGCTGACGCATGCGATCCATCAACTGCTTGAAAAGCTGTGGTGAGGATTCAGCCCCTTTCAATTCTGCCGAGAGCTCTGTCCACTGAAACTCTGTCATATCGTTACGGGACTCAACGGCATAGCGCCGCTTCACATAGGCCCAAAAATCAGATTTCGTGACACCTTGCCCTTCAAGCTGCTTTTCAAGTTTGCTTGCCATGACAAATGCGGCTTTCTGAGCATTGGTAATCTTATCATTTCGAGCTGCCATCGGTAACTCCATTTGAGATTGATCCGGTTGTGTTTTTCGATGCAAATAGAAATTGAGCACCTCTTTGATCACCGGCACAGGAAGCAACTGCTTAATAGCGTTACGCTGCGCCTTATGAACCGCTTTTGTGAACGCAAACGGATCCGGGCGGCTGCCCGCTCTTTTCGCTTGTTCATAGGCGCCATAACGCGAAGATCCGGTCAGTGCGTCTGTCGCCTTGACAATCACCAGCCACGAATGTTCGCGTTCCTCATGCTGAATCTCATCAACCTGGATGCCACCCCGACGATTTGCGGCTTCATTAATCCCGGCTAAGGTTAATCCTTCGACGGTTTTTCCACCTTGCCGAAATGAGTAGACGTAATCCTGGATGGCTTGTCCCGTCATCATTTCGATAATGGCCTGATCATCGACCTGATCTAAAACTTCATAGTCTGCAACGGGGACAAGTTCGTCTTTCGTATCTTCAGCCATTTCTATTCTCCAATCTGTTTGCAGGAAGCATCTTTGATAAACACCGATTTGCACTAGGTTATGGTAACAAATTATGTCACAATAGTCAATACTAAAATCACAATTGTTAACAAAATAGGATATTAACGGAAATCTTAGCCATTATCCTCCGCGGAAAGATTGCCTTTTGCGAGTTGGCGGCTGGCAATCCAAAAGAGCGTTGCGGAGAGCATCGTGTGATAAAATACCGTCCATACCCAAATCGGTGCAATTCCCAGCGAGATGCGGACCTGAGATTTAACAATAGCGATCAATGCACACAGCGGGCTTAACGTGCGCAGCAGATCCAATACAGCCAGAGGAAGGCTCAGCAGCGGCACCATTTTCGGAATGATAAGCGGAATCACAGTAAATATTAACACAACGGCGTAACTCCGCGAAATTGCATGAACAGGTGATCCGAGCAAGGTAAAGATTGTCCCAATACAAAAAAAAGACGTAAACCCCACAATAAATACTAAACCACACTGAAGCAGTTGGGAGAGTGCCAATCCTCCAATGTAAACCGATAACCAGAAGAGCGGAATCGCAAGCCAAATATGCCACAGCGTTGCAGTGAGCGCCCCAATGAGTTTACTGAATAGGAATTTCCGATGACCGACGGGTGTAAGGCTGAGCAGGTCCCAGTTCGCGCTGTGCCGCTCACTCTGGAATGACTCAATGGCTTGTCGAGGAACAACAAGACCAAGTAAAATACAAAAAAAGCACGGTACCAGTACGGCGTAAACGCTCTCGCCGACACGATGCTGTGGTTGCCCACTACTCAACGCGAACTGCTCAAACGCAGTGACAAAAAGCATAAGAACAAGAACGCATAAAATGATAACTTGGATACGGTGATACTTTGGTTGGTGTACGTAACAGCGCAACTCTTTGATAACAAGCGCGATCATGGGTTCATGACAGCCCGGGAAGGTGTCGTAAATCTATACCTCCGCATGTTTCAAGCGAGCTTGGAAAAATCTGAGAAAATGCCGATACAAGTCTATTCCTTCATCAAGACGGAGTCGCAGCTTCCTCAGTTCATTAGGACTTAAGCAGATGTGCCGGGACCGGGTGCCCTTCATAAGCACGTTCGCCGCGAACAATGATCTTTTCCGGATCGGCTTTACGAACGAGATGGAGGTCGTGGCCCTGGAAAGCCAGTGTCATACTGCGCCGTGGTGTGGACGCCAAATTCTTATCCGCGCCGTGAAAAAGGGCGTCGTTGAAGATTAACACGCCACCGCTGGGCATCGGCATCGGCACAGATTGGTAAAAGAGCGAGTGTTCTCGGAATGGCAAACCCTTTGGACGCCGAGGGCTTGATAGGGGAATTTGATGGGAACCGGGCACAAGGCGCACACAGCCGTTCTCCATCGTTGATTCATCGATATAAATTAACACTGTCATCAACGGTCTGCTATACAATTCCTCGCCACGATGCCACGGTACAGGAGCAGAGCCGCCGGGGCGCACCATGATGTGATTATGCTTATTCGTGAGGAGTTCGATATTTGGTCCCAAGATCGCCTCTAGGGCATCGAGGGCGATGGGGTGCGTTGCCGCTTCAAGATAAACGGAATCTCGATCGATAATCTTGGACAATCGACGGACGACATCTCTACCGTCCTCGCCGTCGGCTCCGTATTCCTCTGAGGATTCCCAGATAATCGGTTCAATCTTTTCGCGGACATGCGCATCCGTCACCTCACTGAGGCGATGGACTAATTCTTCCGGTAGGCGTTCTTTGACGTGGACAAATCCGTTATGCCTAAAAAGCCAGACATCTTCTTGCGTAAGTGACACGGTCTACTCCTCCGTGAAAGGCTGAGGTGATTTCGACTTCGCCATGATACCGTAAGCAGATCGAAACCGTCAAGTTCGCGATGCCTTTACATAAGCAATGCCAGTTGACATAAAAAGGATAACCTTCTATAATAGGTACACAGACGTCGAATCGATGATGCCACTATACCATATTTGCTGGACGGGCTCAACGAAAAATGACAGGGGTGCAGCGATTCAGACGTCACAAAATAGCGGAAATTCCAAATCGGAGGAAAATCGTAATGGCAGGCATTCAATGGCAATCGAATCAGATCAAAATCAGTGAGGACGCAGAGCCCATTGAACAGTGCTACCAAAATGGCTGGACGGACGGTTTGCCTGTTGTCCCCCCGACCCCGGATCGGGTCGAGCGTATGCTGTCCGGTACGCAACGAAAGCCGGAGGAATTGGTTGCGCAGATTCCACCCAAGTGGGGACGCGCGACTATCGAAAGAATTGCGATTAACGCGGTGATGGCAGGCTGCAAGCCGGAATATCTCCCGGTCGTTATTGCTGCGCTTGAGGCAATCACAGCCGACCCATTCAATCTGCACGGCGTTCAGGTCACGACCTCGCTCGTTTCGCCACTGTTAATCATCAACGGCCCCATCCGAAAGCAGTTGGATATCAACGGTAGTTTTAACGTCTTTGGGCAAGGTTGGCGGGCGAATGCGACCATCGGGCGGGCGGTGCGTCTTATCTGCACGAATATCGGCGGCGCGTTGCCCGGCGAATTAGACCGCGCCACATTTGGTCATGCCGGCAAATACACCTTTTGTGTTGCCGAAAATGAGGAGGTGAGTCCATGGCAGCCTTTGCACATTGAGCGTGGATTCCAGTCCTCTCAAAGTACGGTAACCGTCTTCGCTGGCGCTTCCCCTGAGAGCATCAACGACCATAGCAGCAACACGGCGGCGGGGATTCTAAATACGGTTTGCCGCAGCATCGCAACGCCCGGGATGACTCCCGGCGAAATTATCCTCGTCATCAGCCCCGAACACGCCAAAACTATTTCTGCTGACGGTTTCAGCCGGGACGACATCCAGCAGTATGTCCATGAAAATACAAAAGTGACCGCACGCCACCACGACCAGATTAGCACTCGAAATCCGGAAGATGTGATTATCGTTGTTGCTGGCGGTCCCGCCGGGCGGTGGACAATGGCCATTGCTGGCTGGGGTGGTCCGACCCGGTCTGTGACAAAGCCGATTGCGGCGTAGCCGGAAAGTCTCAGCCCGTCCCACGGCGAATTCTTTTCGCTTGCGCGTACTTAACCTGTCTGCTAAAATGGGCGAAGGTGTCGTACGATAGTATCGGATTAGAAAGCCAATCCAACCGTCGAGCGCAGCAGGTCGAGCAAAGCGAAGCGCCCGATTTTATCAGCGCACCTACTTTAGAAAGGAGCATCAGCCGATGGAGTATAGATCTCTTGGAAGTTCAGGCGTCCAAGTTTCACAGATGTGTCTTGGTGCCATGATGTTTGGTGAACCAACAAACGAAGCGGATTCGATTGAGATTATCGAACGCGCACTTGATGCCGGCATCAATTTTATTGATACGGCGAATGTCTACAACCAGGGGGAGTCCGAGCGAGTCGTTGGCAAAGCCATCTGTGCCGTTCGTGATGACGTGGTTATCGCAACGAAGGTCCGCGGATCGATGGGCGAAGGCGTCAATCAGTCCGGAACGAACCGCTATCATATCATGACACAAGTTGAGGCGAGCCTCAAGCGGCTGGGTACGGATCGAATCGATCTCTACTACCTCCATAGCCCAGACCCAACAACGCCGATCGAGGAATCGCTTCGCGCACTCGATGACTGCGTCCGGCAGGGAAAGGTTCGTTATATCGGGTGCTCAAACTTCCATGCGTGGCGAATCTGCGAAGCCCTGTGGGTGAGCGATCGGATGAATCTGGACAGGTTTGCCTGTGTGCAGCCGCTCTATAATATTGTCAATCGAGACATTGAAGTTGAGCTCTTGCCGTTTTGCAGACAGCACGGCGTCGGGGTTGTGTCCTATAGCCCGTTGGCGCGCGGCGTACTGTCGGGAAAGTATCTCCCCGGACAACCACCGCCTCCCGGCTCCCGCGCGGCTCGTCGAGATCGCCGGATGCTACAAACCGAGCTTCGTGATGAGAGCTATGAAGTGGCGCAAGCACTCAAACCGCTGGCGGACGCACACGGTAAAACGCTGACACAATTTGCCCTCGCGTGGGTGCTTGCCAACCCGATTATCACTTCCGTGATCATCGGTCCTCGAACGATGGAGCAGCTCGAAGACAATCTCGGCGGTCTGGATTGTACATTGAGTGCAGAGGACGAAGCCGCGATCGATCAACTTGTACCGCTGGGTGAGCATACCGGTAAAGGCTACAACGACCCACAGTATCCGATCCTAGGACGGCCGACGGCATAGACTGGTTGATAAAGTAACCCGAGCTGCAATACCGCCCAGACAGTGTTATCATTCCCAAGTTTTTCAGTGCCCCCAATGAACTGTAATTTCTGAAACGCAGACTTCCCTGAAATCGTTTGGAAGAATAGTACCTGCTTGGAAACGATAGGGACAAGGAGGACATTGACTTTGATAGATAAAACGACTGACGACCTATCGGCTCAAGAAGATATACAGTTAGCCATGCTAACGAAGACAGGGAACGAAAGTGCCTTTAGAATGCTGTATGATAAGCACTACAACTGGGTTTACAGCAAGACGTATCGAATGATGTGCAATCATCAAGATACGGAGGAGATATCGTTAGACATTTTTATGAAGGTATGGCAAAAGATCGATAAGTGGGATACGAATCAGGGAAGTTTCCAAGCGTGGTTAAACGTCGTGGCGAAGAACACAATTATCGATGCAATACGCAAAAAAGGAAGAATTCGCGAAACCCTTTTAAGTCTGGAGGACGAATCAGAAGTGCCACTGAGTGAATACGAAGACAGTCGACCAAAGCCTGACAGAGAAGTTGAATCCTGGGAGGCTCAGCGGATCCTTGAGCAGGCCCTTCAACAGGTGAAAAAACCAAACCATCGAATTGCCTGGATTTTACGCCATTTGGAAGGATTTAGTATTGCTGAGATTTCGCAGACGCTTCAGCGCAAGGAAGGTACCGTGAAGATCTGGATCTTTCGTTGCACTGAGGAATTGCGTCAAATTCTTACTCGGAAAGGGCTGAAATGGGTTTACTGATTGGGGGCAATGACATGAAACTTTGGAATAATTCAAAGCCGAATTACGGTAAAGATGAGATTGAAAGAGCGGAGATGCTCGATGTTTACACACGTTGGCTCAAGGGCGAAAAGCTGTCCCGGAAGCAGAAGCAATTGCTGAAGATGAGCGAAGCCGATTCCGAATTAGAACCGTTGAAGCAGCTCATCGATTTCGCACACTACCGTTTTCGGGAAGGTGAGAGCGTCATGCCGCGTCCTGGGGCAAAGCAAAGGGTCGCGAACGAACTGATGGGCCAAATTGTTCCCGCAGACCCTGAACCCACTTCGCTATCAATAGATCAAGATGCATTGCAGCCGGCTTACAGCCTGGAGCAGGTCGGAAGCGATAGCGAACTCGCCTTTCCGCCGGCTTCCGGCGATATCCCGCCGCCTCCACCGCAATTCGTTGATCCTTTCAGCGAGACGGTGATTCTCGACAGCGAAGACAGCGAAAAGGTCGAACGGGTCGCATATCCCGCGATGGAAGGGAATTGCAATCTGAAATTGCGGATTGTTAAAGGGGATGAGGTTGGGCGCGAGTATAATATCGCTTTCCTGCAGATGACCATTGGCCGTGGGATTGAAGCGACCATCCAGTTGGATCAAAACGCCGCTGTCTCAAGGCGGCATGCACTGCTCACACTTGATGGTGATTCAGTTTCGATCGCCGATCTCGGCAGCAGCAACGGCACTTATGTCGATGGGGTTCGGATTACTGAAGCGACACCGCTCCATCTTGCCTCCACCATAAAAATTGGCGACCAATCGCTCGAAGTCACCGAAATCCAGCGAGATGCCGGTGCGCTCCGGATCTCCTTCAAGGAGTTTGAAGGTCCGACTGTTGGACAGGTCTATTCTGCCCAGGTCAAAGAAATGACGGTTGGACGTGGCAAAGCCGCGCGAATCCGATTTGCTGATGCAACGGGCACGCTCTCGCGGTTGCATGCGCGATTAGATCTGAAGAACGGCGAAGTCTACGTGACAGACCTCAACAGTAAAAACGGCACTCACGTGAATGGGGTTCGGATAGAAGAACCAACCGCCATCCAGAAAGGCGCGACTCTCAAATTGGGCGGCGTCATTTGCGAAGTAATCGATATTGAACATCAATAGGAGCGTCGATGCTACGCTCCGAACTTGATGCGTTGTACAATCATAAAAATACCGCACGCTTTTTCCTGTTTTCCATCCGGGAAAAGGGTGCGGTATTTCTTTTGCGTTTGAATTCTTGCCAATCGGATGTATAATAGTTTGACTTTGGTAAATTAAAAAGAGCTCACCGGCGGATCCACTGGTGGCTTGCCCCCCGGCCCTCCAATGCTGGGGGGGGAATCGCGCAACGCCTCCAGAATTGGGGGCCGGGGGGCGAAGTTACCAAAGTCAAGAAAGGAACAACCCTAATATTTGAACCGAGCGTATGCCAGATCTTGGGAGCAACATGTCTCCACAGGTACTTCGATGAGGAGAGGATTATCAGTCTTCACTTTACACATGAATCATAGGCAACTTGCATTATCATATTTTAGCCGCGCTGCAAATCATTATCGGCAAGCGTGTTACGTCCAGGCGGTTCAGCACTATCTAGCGGGCTTAAGGATCGAACCCATGTGGGTCGAAGTGTATGCAGACCTCGCAAAGGCGTATGAAATGCTAGGTTGCTGGAATCAGGCACTCCAATCCCTGGAGACTGCCTTGCGATTGCGTCCGGGGTACCCAACCGCCCTGCGCCGGAAGAAACGCATCCTCGAAGAAAAAAAGGTTTATGACGATTTAATCGATGGAATGAACTTGGCCGCGGAGGCGTTTGACGCACAGATTCCCCTTCAACATCAGCCAGCAGGTTCTGCCATAAGTGTTGTACTGAAAATCGAACATAAGTTTTTTACCCTGACCTGCACGGACGCCATCCCCCAAAATTTACGATCCATAGTAAGCCAACTCGTCGAACGCGCTTATCACGAAGTCGGCGAAATGCTTCAGTGCTACCCGCGACGCCGTATACCGATTTCGATTGAAGTTGCAGATGAAATCCATGCTTCGCAGGTTGAGGATGTAACTCGCGGGGCGGGACATTCAACTGTCTCAGCAGCCGGGACGTCATCTTCGCACTCGTCCCTTCCGCTTTGGGCGGCGGCATGTTACGATGGAGGGATTCGACTGACGTACCGTGCTTATGGCGATGCCGGTATCGGCATTTTATATTCCGTCATCCGCCACGAATGGGGCCATCTGCTCGTCGATCTGCTCGCGTGTGGGCGGTGTCCCAGGTGGTTTGACGAAGGGCTTGCACAACTTATCGCACGTCCACTGATCGGCTCTGAGCAAGCGCTTCTGCAGGCGGCACGTCAGAGCGGGCAACTGCTGTCTCTTTATGAGATGCGGAAGCCGTTTAGCCGCCTTCCCGCGCAACAACGCCGTTTTGCCTATCTTCAGTCCCGCGCAATCGTCGAAGACTCGATCCGGCAGGTGGGTCTCCCTCGCATCCGGCATTTCCTTAAACAGGTCGGCGCTGAAAAACCGGCGGCGATCGCATTTCAAGAAGTGTTCGGAAAAACAGAGGCAGAAATTGTAGGCGCCTGGAGCATAGCAGAATAGCAGAGCGAATCCAACGGACGTGGACAAGTCAGATTCGGCCGCCTCGTGTTGCTTCACGATTTACGAGAGGACCATCATGGGAAAGCTCGATATTGCCATTGTAATCCTCATTGGTCTCGGTGGCTTTAGCTGTTTTCGAGCGGGCTTTACGCGTAGCGTTTGGGGTATCGCTGCCATAGCCGCCGGTGTCTTTGCGGCAAGCTATCTGTGGCGAGACCTATCCCCCGTAGTACAAGGCTTCGTCAAGCACGAGGGTCTTGCCAAGTGGGTGAGCATTATCGTGATCGCGGCGGGTGTCAGCGTTGCGATGGATGCGCTCTTTGAGCGGCTTCAGAAAATCATCGATCGGGGTGTTTTGGGGTGGATTAATAGTGGTGTTGGGGCGGCCTTCGGTGTCGCGTCCAGCAGCATTCTGATAGGATGCCTCCTCCTGGCGTTAGAGCACTATGACGGAGATATGTTTCAGGAGGCTATCGCCAACTCCCGCTTTGCGCCGAGGCTCCTGGAAATTGGCAACGAGGTTTTCGACTTCGGAAAAGAGGTCATTAAAGAACAAGCGGACAAGATGTGATTTCATCAGGAATCATTGGGGACTGCAAAAAACTGTGCCAATGTCATTATGAAGAATCTCGATTGCCCCGGCGTAGATTCTTCATTTCACTCAGAATGACATAACTTAGCATATTTTCTACAAGGAGTTGACCGGTTCATAAGCTCATGAATTCATCCACATTTTATGTTCCACGCAATGGGAAATACAGAATACGCATCGAGCGTCACGTTTCGTTGATACTTCTGTTTCTATTAATTGGTGTTTCTGCCTTTGCAGAGATGCCGGGGGGACTCAAGCACAACCTGCTCAAGAAAGCCGCTGCGGAAAACCTGCTCCGCAATCCGCAACCGCGAATCAGTCGTGTTCAACCAGCCGCATCAATAACGAACGCAAATCGGACACTCCCTGCGACCGTTCAACCGAATGCTCCTAAATCCATTGCTGTCGGCCTGAAACTGCTGTTCATCGTCCCAATTCGCTTGCACCAAAAAGTGATCACCCACCAGGATGGCGATACCTGCACCTTCAGACCGAGCTGTTCCCACTACGGCGCGGAAGCCATCCGTCGTCACGGTTTACGCGGCTTATTGATGACAAGTGATCGCCTCCTGAGATGCCACAATGGAAATCACAAATACTATCCCGTGTTCAAGGGAGCCGCCTATGACCCTGTACCTCAATAAGTCCACTGAGGTGACTACCCTCGCCCGTTTCTCACATGTCTCATCTGAACCCCCAATGAAATTGCTCTTTTTGCTCCTTTACTGTGGCACGCTCTGTTTCTTGCCATTCGCACCTTCCCCGGCACACTCACAGGACTTCAACGCGGATAACTTGCTGCGTTTTGCAGAATCTCTGTTCCGAGAAGGAGACTACCTCAATGCGGTGCACGAGTACAAACGCTATCGCTTTCTTTACCCCGATACAGATGACAGCGCGTTCGTTCAGCTCCATATCGCCGCATCTTATCAGAACCTCGGACAACTCAGCGCAGCAATCGAAGCCTATCAAGCGCTCATGGAGACGTATCCAGACAGTCGATTCGTCGAAAGAGCGCGTTCTAATATCGCGCAATGCCAACTCTTGCAGGGCGACGACGGGGCAGCGATTGCGTCGTTGCGGCAATTCCTATCGGAGTATCCAGAGAGCAATTTAGCGCCGCGTGCGCAGTTTATCATTGCGACGATTTATATGGATGAGAAAGATTGGGCGAGTGCGGCACGGGAATGGCAGCAGGTACAGATCAGATATCCGGAGACGTCTTTTGGGGAGATGAGCGATCGGCTGGCTCCCATGGTGCAATACGGTGAATCCCTCCCACGGCGTTCCCCCACGCTCGCCGGCGTGCTTTCGACAGTTGTCCCGGGGCTTGGGCAAACCTACAGTGGACGTTTCTCTGATGGGTTTTATTCCCTCCTGGTTGTCGGGGCGACCGCCGGCGGGACTGCCTACTACATCGATAAGGAACGTTATGGAGTTGCCATTCCAGTGGGAATAGTCAGTCTGTTTTTTTATCTTGGCAATATCTATAGCAGTGTGCAGGCTGCAAAGGTATTTAATCAGCAGCAGATCAGTCATTTTCTGGATGGACTCCGGACTCAGATTTACGAGTCGAACCTGTTCGGTGCTTTGAATCAACCGCCAACAGCTATCCCACTTGTGTTGTGGCAATCGCGTTTTTAACCATTCGCTTTTCCCCTTATGCTCCCTTACCTCTTCATCTCCCTGCTTGTCATCGGCCAACCACAATCCGCTGAACGTCAACTGCTATACGCCGAAGATCTCTTCGACCAACAGGCTTACCCATCCGCGATCCTCGAATACAAGCGGTTTCTGTTTTATCACCCCGGCGCCGATCTGGACGACTTTGTGCGTTATCGCCTTGCCCAGAGCTACTACTATCAGGACGATCGAGCGCTCGCGCGGCAGATGTTCAGGGAATTCACGGAAATTTACCCCGACTCTCTCCTTTACCGCCAGGCGCAACTGATGCTTGGCAAAACCTACTTTGATGCCGAAGAGTACTCGACTGCACGGTCGATTTTTTTTCAGGTTATCAATACGGCTGGCGACGAGTGGGTAACTGCGCAGACCCAATACCTGCGAAGTTGGTGTTATCTCCATGGAAGAGATTGGCTCAGAGCAATCTCCGAATTTCGCAAAGTCGAACAGTTTCAACCCGATTCCCCGCTAAGCCCGATCTCCACGCAACTCGCCAACACGACATTGGCGAATACCCCCTTACCCCTCAAGTCTCCCAAACAGGCACAGTGGATGTCGACCTTTCTTCCCGGGGCTGGACAGATTTATGCCGGCAAGGTGCGGAACGGACTCATCTCCACCGCGATCAACGCTGCCTTCTTTTATCTGTTGGTAGATTCGATTCGCGAGGAGCGATATGTCGATGCGGTGGGACTCTACCTCGTAGGTGCGCGCTTCTATTGGGGCAACCGATCCAACGCCAAGAAGTGGGCCATTGAGCACAATCGCAGACTTGAGGCGGACCTCATCCGTCAATTGAAGCAGCAAGCGGAGAACGTGGAGCAGATGCCGTCTCTACCGAAGTGAAAAACCCTCTCCCTTAACTAATTTTCGATTGAAGATTGAAGATTGAAGATTAGGAAAATCTGCATCAATGCTATCATTGACGAATCAGGAATGTATAGTTTCTTTTTAAACATTAGTCAACATATAGGACTTACGCACATCAGTGGTGCCAGTTCAATTGCGCAAGTCTATATCGACTCTGGCAGTGAGGACACCCCAAGAGCCCATCTTTCCAACACAAGGGATGGAGGTAGGTCGGACCCGTTTTTTATTGAACAACAGGTATAAGTATGAGATAATTGACTTCCATGGGAATCTCCTCGTTGGAATGCGTGGTTCCAAAATGTAAAGTTTATTTCCGAAAATTAGCTTGACAAT
>JAPUIP010000353.1 GCA_027296925.1 Candidatus Poribacteria bacterium
GTATAAATTTGCCCAACTAACCCTTGCACCGTGCGGGGTTTTGCGGTTGTTTTCTTTTGCCGATTCGACGAAATGCGACAAAGGTCAAATCCCAAATTCCATCGTCTTTCCCTGCTTCTCGAATCTTCTTATCTCCTTAAACCGCTGCCACGCCTGCTTTTTGTGGTGGTATCTTATTAGGCTTGCTCTTTCTCGTTTGGAGCGAAAAGGCTATGCCAGATGAAAAGTTTGACTCCTAAATCGGCATTAACAAGTCTCCAGGAAATTCCAGAGCGCGTCAAATTGCGATGCTGTGACAGGCTTATGACGCAAGATCGAGTCGATATTCCGTTCCGCCATGTAGCCCGGCACGAACGCCAGCCCTTTGCGTAGTTCCTCGCGGCTTAAGCCGATCTCGGTCGGTCGGCGACGTACCTTGCACCGATCCAACCGCTCGATTAAGGTTTCGGGCTGCGCGTCACATTGCCAGGAGATGATGATTGCTCCCAGGGCGACCATCTCCCCGTGTATCCAGCCTTTGTCGTTCACCAATTCCAGAGCAAGCCAGAACGGGTGATCACCGCTCTCCGTCCCCGGCTGCTGAAGCGTCCGTGCATCACGCTCCTGCATGCACCTCATGATGTGATGCACGCTGTTCGCCGTCAAATCCCCGTGCGTATCGAGCGTCTTCTCAAAGCCCCCGGCGATTTTTTCGTGGTGCTCGCTTACTGCGGCGATCACCGCCTCGTCACAGGGCGGGGTCAGCCCATTTCTGGATCGCCACTGCCATTCCGCTATCCCGGCATATCCGCAGAGAATATCGCCGAGTCCAGCCGTGTTCAGATAATACGGCGCCGCGAGCACCACGTCGTCGTCCACGAGGACATGGTCGCAGTCAACCCACGGCCAGTCGTCTAGCGAGCCGATAATCTTTCGCCCCTCCCATTTTGCCACAACCCCGTGGATAATCGCTCCCGTCGATACAATCGTTGGTGCCATTATCAGCGGCAGGTCCTTATAGAGCGCAACATACTTTGCAGCATCCAGCGCGAGACCTCCACCGAGTCCGACAACCAATTCCGCATCATCGGGTAGGCTATTGCTGAGCTCCTGCTGGTAACTGAAATCCAGCCACGCCGCATAAGCGACACCTGCGGGTTCCTGAGAGAGATAGGGTTGCGCCGTCCGGTACGCACTTGGGGTGGATACCACCAGGTAACGCGGCCAAGCGGCACTTTCGTTTCTCAGCAGCCCTGAACCGTAACGAATATCGTATTCCGCCGCCGGCTTCATTCGACTACCGTGCGACCAACCGCGTCCAGATTTTTCCATGTGTTCCTCCTGAGTAGATCTACGATGATGCCGGCAGCAGGCGCAAGCCGGGCACTTTGACATCCAGCCGCATGAGCGCGCCGGGGTCGCCTCCTGTTGCATACACCGTATCGAAGTTGGGACCGGCAAAACACAGGTTACTGGTCAGCACGTTTCCGCCATCGTATGTGCACAAGCGTGTTCCATCCAAGTCAAGCACGTGGATGGACTTCATGCCGTAGTGCGCTACCCACAGGCGACCATCCGCATCAAACGCAATGCCGTCGGGCTGATTCCACTCTTTGCCGGGGCGTTTTTCATTTCGGGGCAGATCGGCAAAGACCTCCGGCGGTCCGGCAGCGACTCCCGGCGCGGTCAGATCAACGACCAAAATGCGGTTGTCCAGGCTCTCGGCGAAATAAAGCCGCCGGCGATCCGCGGAGAGCGCCACACCGTTCGCGAAGTTGATATTTCGCGCTACGACCTTCATCTGGCCGTCCGGCGCCACATAATGCACCGCCCCGGTGTCGGGTACGGAATCGGTGAAGTAAAAACCGCCCTGCGGATCGAGCGATACGTCATTGGGTTGGCGAATCTCAAGATCTTCCGATTTCCCGGACGCGGCATAACCAAGCAACTCCCCGTCCGGACTCAGCCGGAGCATGGCATGATGGCTGCCATCGCAGATGAGGTGTTCGCCATTTGGAAGGATTTTGTGGCCGTTGGGGGCGCCGGTCTCCGCCCAGTCTCTGGCTTGACCAGCCGGTGTGACTTTGGTGATCAGCCGCCCGTGGGAAAAATAGAGATTTCCCTCGTGATCGACGACCGCGCCTTCGGTATAATCGTTCGTTCGCACATACTCGGTCGGTTGAATTGATGAGACGTCTGGAAGTGGTGTTGGCATAAATGGAGTCCTCCAATCGGATGAATCTTCCTTGAAGCCATCCCGCGATGCTTCGACTGCTGCAACGGTCTGCTGCGAGTAACTATATCGCACATTCAGTGGGAAGGCAAGAAAAAAGAGGCGCCTCGCTGAATTGAGGGAGTCCTTGAAACTGTGTTAGGCCGGCGGGGCTGTGGCGCTATAATACTGTTCACGTTCGATGACCTGTTCCAGATGGCGCATCCGTTTCGACGAAGCTGTCTTTCGCATAATGTCTTGGGCACCGGGCGGGTATTTTCCCGGCCATTGGTGCGCACGCCCAGACGGCCGGAGGTAACTGTCGAGTTCGTTGATCTCCGCTTCGGTTTTCGCCCGACTGGTGACGTTGAGACAGAAGTGGCGACGCCGTGGCCCCCCACCGAAGGAGGCGTGGTAAATGTTGTGATTGAACACCACCACGTCGCCGGGTTGGGTTTCAGCAGCAACGCCGGGAACATCGCGCCCGGAGATACCCAACGCCTCGTTTGAACGGCGAACCTTCTCGACGTGGTCTCTCCATGGCCCAAACAGGTGGCTCCCCGGAATCACACGAATGCATCCCGTGTCGCGTGTTAGCGGATCTAGATAGAGATGAAACTTGGCGTAGAGCCCAACGCGATGGGCGCCGTCGGGGTGCCAGCCCGTGTCCCCACTATAATAGTTTCCGTCCCCGCCGACGTAATTGAAGTCATCGCCGAGCAGTGACTGGAGCACCTCAAGGACTTTGGGGTGATCCAGAAGTGTGCAGAGCCTTTCGCTTTGGTCAATGAAGGGGACAAGCATAGAGCGCTTTGTATCATCGTGCTTGACACCCTTCTTTTCAAAAATCAACCGATGTTCCTCAGTGATCCAATCAATTTCTGCTGTGAGTAGGCTGGGAAGATAAAGATAGCCGAATGACTCGAAGAATGTACACTGCTGTTCTGTTAACGCCATAATACCACTCCTCTTCATCGATAGATGAACGCATTGCGACCTGCCCGGAATCTTTCTTCGGTATCAGTAGACATTTTAGCAGAAGATCGCGCGAGAATCTACATGAAAATACCGGACGTAGAAATTAGCAATGAGATTGGCTGTGGCGTTGATTTCATCTTTGCGCCGGTTTCCTCTCTTGACGTGACCAAATATATGCCGCTTCGCGATTTCATAAAACTTTCCCGTTGCTCCGGAACCCGCGAAGGACAGGCTTCCACCCAAATTCTCGATGAACCGAAAAAATTTTGCCGCTGAGCTTGAATACTTAATATTTGTGGGGTATAATTTCACCTTTAGCCATGAAGCGCGTCTTGCTATGAAATACAGGAAGTGATGAGATCCGCCTGAGCTATTAACAATAGGGGGTTCCGAGGAGAACAAACTATGCACAATGATCAAGAAACGGTAAAAAGGACAACGAAATCCGAATGGGTCTTTCTCCAAGACGCAACAGCCAATCAGCTTCAACAGGCGGCGGCGTGGAATCATCATGAGTGGATGGTTCTCAAAGCCTATGCAGCGGGCGGAGAGGTCCATCAGACAAACGGCGTGACATGGACTTATGCACCGGGGCCTGTGGGTGAGTCGATGATTCTCTTTCCGCAATTGACTGATGCGAATGCGGGTGAACACCTCGATGACATCGTGCAGTATTACCTTGATCGTCGCCCGGAAAAATCGGTCGGGTGCTGGTCGCTCTATCCGACCCAGCCGGCGGACCTGGGAGTTCGCCTACTCGCTCGCGGATTCCAATTGGGATGGCGTCCGCGTTGGATGTGGCTTGACCTTCAGCGGATGCGCACAGACCATCCAGAGCCAGATGGGCTTCGGATCGAACTGATCGAAGGTGAAGCAAACTGGGACGTCGGCGATCTGCCCTACTATAGCCGCGAGACCGAATCTATATCATGCGCGGCATCCCGCATTCAACCGCAACGGGTGTGGCGCTTTGGCGCATGGCTCAATGGCAATCCCGTCGGGCACAGCACTTTGTGTCTGACGACGGGGCCGCTCGGCACGGCTGGCCTCTACGACGTTGGTGTTGTTCCAGAAGCTCGCAACAAAGGTGTGGGCAAGGCCGTCACGCTGGTAGCTTGCCTGCATGCTCAAGCGATGGGCTGCCGGCACGCCCTGCTAAACGGTACCGGTGAACGGATGTATCGGCAGGTTGGTTTTGAGCGGATCGGCTATGGACGGACGTGGTGGCTGAACCTTGAACGGCTGGAATTCCAGCCTGCGACGAGAACGCAGATTGACTTTGCCGAAGCGTTGGGACGAGGCGATACTGATGCGCTGGATGGGCTTGGCAAGCAGGCGGGGTTTGAGGGCTTCGACATCCCTTTGCCGTGTGGGATGACGCCGGTACAACTCGCCGTCAACACAAGCCAGCCCGCGTCGGCTAAATGGCTCGTGGCACACGGTGCTACGCTCGATGTGATTTCGGCGTGGGCGCTTGACTGGAAAGATCGCGTACCGCAGCTTCTGGCAGATGCACCTGAACTTGCGAATGCGCGTTTCGGGGAGGAACGCATGGCCCCCTTGCACATCGCGGCGATTCGCAACGACACGGAGTTGGCTCGCGCTCTGCTTGCTGTCGGCCCCGATCTGACAATCGACAACAACGACGCGGGGACGCCTTTACATCAAGCCGCGTGGTTTGGCCACATCGACATCGTCAACCTGCTGCTTGCACACAACCCACCACTTGAAGTCCTCAACCGATACGGCGGTACGCCTTTGGGCACGACGATTCATGGCTCAATCCACTGCCAGAACCGTGACGGGGATTATGTCGCCGTTGTCGAAAGTCTGATTGCTGCCGGCGCTTCGGTACCCGCCGGAAGGATTCCAACCGGGAACGAAGCGATTGACGCGATACTTCGCCGCCATGGGGCTAAAGACTAGCGGGGCAGATGCGCTGTGGCAAACGGCGAACTTTTTACCGCCGGTGGATTTCTCGCAGATCGAGCCGCTGATCGACCCGATCCGAAACTGCATTGGTCCACGCCACATCGTCGAGGCTCTGCAGGCTCATCAGGGCAACATCAACCAACGGATTCGAGAGGACGTAATTTAACAGAAAGCTGTCCAGATCGACTCCATCCATCGCTGTCGGAAAGCATTGCCGCATCAATTTCTGGAAGGCGTTGCTCGTCGTGGATCGCATCAGAACAATGCCCATGTCGTGTGCCTCCGCATCAGGGATAACTCCGCGATTGCCGAAGGCATCACAGGTACTCTGGTACATCAAGTTGTAATGGATCTGGATCATGTCGAATGCGTCTGACGCGACCATCCGATCAACACCGGCGGATGGGCCATCTGCCGAAAATCCGATGAAACGAACCTTCCCCGCAGCCTGCAATCTCTGATAGGTTTCCAAGCCACCCTGATCCAGGATCTGGTCCGCATCGTTCTCTTGATGCCAGCCACCGTGAAATTGCAGGACATCGATCACATCGGTCTGTAGTCGTCTGAGGCTTCCCTCTACATCGGCAAGGATGCCCTGTGGGTCAAAGGCTTCGGTTTTGGTGGCGATGATTAGTCCATCGCGCCGTCCCTGAATTGCGTTGCCGATAACGGTTTCGCTGGCGCCATCGCCGTAGGTTGGTGCTGTGTCGATATAGTTAAGCCCGGTATCGAAGGCGGTGTGGAGCATGTGGACGAGCGTTCGCTCATCTGAATTGGGGCGCACACGTCCGCCGCCGTAGCCAATCTCCGAGACTTGCAGTTGTGTCCGGCCGAGCGTACGATATTGCATGGCGAACTCCTTTCATTTCAGGCATACAAGCCTATCGCAATAAAATAGCGTGTTCGATTTTTCATGACTAATCATTCTCAGTTCATCCGATCATCAGGCATTATCATCTGAATCGAGGAGGGCATTGATCGATGTTGACTCAAACGCTTGGTGTGAATTCAGATGCACCGATTTCGTAGGGGCGGGGCTTGGGCCGCCCAGATAGGTTGTGAACGACGGGCAACGGGCGCAGCAAGCACCGCCCCTACAGCCTTTTGAAAAACTCACACCAAGCGTTCAAGAGCAATTCGATAAGGCCAAGCATTTCATTTATCGCTACGGTCGGCTGCTTGACCGCAAACGCTTCGCATATCATTTCGAGAGCGGTTCCCTTGATGCCGTCATCGAAGCCCTGGCATGTTATCAGAATCCCGACGGCGGCTCTGGGTAACCGGCCGCCTTTGTAGAGTACGGCGAAACTATCCTTGCTAACTTCCCGTTTCGGGGCCAAAATACTCTCCTTTCTCATTGCGCGGACGATAATTAAATTTCGGGATTAAACTGTGTATTTGTAGGTCGGGTATGCTCTGCCCCACAGGGATTCCCTACGGTTACTACCCGACTGTCGGATTGATTTCATCAAATCCGACCTACGAGAGAAATCGATGCTTTGTTAATGAAAATGAGTTGTTCGCGGGGACAAGCTCGGCTCATCGTGCGCTCAACCATTCGATCAGGAGGTCAACCTGCCGGAGCCCTTCATCGTCCAGCGCTTGGGGCTCGATAGCATCGTAGGTGAGCCCCGCCATACTGATGATGTCCGTGATGTTAGGATGGGGCGCTGCGATGCGGATCTGGTCTTTATCCGGAGAAACAGGTGACAGTTTCAGACGCTCAAAGACGACCTCAGCTTTGGCCATCGGGATGCGAACGACCCGGAGGTTGATGTTTTTTTGAAAGACCGCCCACGCATCCTCCCGAGTGACTGGCCCCTGGTTGAGCCCATTTCGGGCACCCACCAGGCCCAGGTCGGCGCCGGTTTTTTCTCTGAGTAACGTCGAGAGTGCTTGATTAATCTGTACGGCGTCAAGCGGGTCGCTGAGGGTTGCGACCGGCGTATGGCTGGCGTCATCCGGAGCCGGTCGCCTGAGGTCGAGGTAGCGCATCGGCCCGTCTTTGGGTTTAATCCAGGCGAAGCGGCCCCGCTGGAGTCGCCGATGAGTCTGCGTGAGGTCGATGTACTGCCCGACAATTGCTCCAGTCGATGCTACCACGTGAATTTCAACGTAGCCGTTGGGCGTCATGAACCCGGGGTAGTTAACGGCACCGGTATTGATGCAGATTACGCTGGCTTCCTCAACACCTTCCGGCGCCCACGCCTGGAACTTGTGGGTTGTCGCCGAGAGGACCAGATCCGCCTTGTTCAGCAGGAATCGACGCCGTTCCGGCGAGATGACCCTGTCCCATGAACCCTCCCGGGAATGTGCCGCCACCACGATGAGATCTTTCTCCCCCTTCTTGATACCCTTGACGGTTTCAATCATCCACGCCCGGCTGCTTTCTGGGAAAGCCACTTCTGCCTCCTTGGGCTGATCTGAGAAGTGTATCTGAATCAGATGGACGGTGTAGTCGCCTACCGAAATTCGCGCGTAGTATTCGGCGTCGTTTGGACGAATGACGTCGGCATGGGCATCCAGGTCCACCAGATCGAGCAATGGTGCGCCTTCGCCGTAATCCGATTGTTTGTGAGTGGGGCTGTAGTATTCGTTTTCCCCATCGGCGACGTTGGGATAGAAGTGCTTCCGCCACCAGGGCTCGGATTGCAGCCAGGGGATGAACGAATTTTCCCAGCGATGTTTGAGGTGGTCCCCCAACCCCACAACGAACGCTGCGTTTGACTCCCCAATCCAGGCGACCATTCGAGCGAACTCTACGCTGCTGAGGGGCGAATCGCCCTTGTTGTCGCTCATGATGGCGAAGTGGAGCCCTGCTTGCCGATCCAGATCCGCGATCGATGAGACGCCCGGAAGTTCTGCCTCGACCAGCTCAAGATGCTTGTCTTCGGAGGCAGCTGCATGGGCTATTTGCGCAATCATCACTGAAGCCAAAAAGATGTGGGTAAAGATGAGTTCAATTCTGTTTTTCATAGTCGTTTTCCTTTATTTTTGCACGAAGCCCGAGCAGCGTGCTCAGTTGTTTAGAAATGGAGATTCAGTTGAAAATTGAAATAGTCATCGGTCTATCTTCTCCTTCATTGATGCGACGGACTTCTGCATCTAAGTGGTTTCAGATATATTTCTGGACAATAGCATCTGCGTGT
>JAPUIP010000354.1 GCA_027296925.1 Candidatus Poribacteria bacterium
AAGAATTGAGGTGTACCGGTGATCTGGATGGTAGTCATTGGGACGAGGTGTCATCACGAGATCTGGCTTGAATTCTCGAATCAACCGAATGATCTTGTATCGATTTTCTAATGTCGGTTCCAACTCCCCGTCGTGGTTATCAAGCAGTTCATACTCGATGCCGACAATTGTCGCCGCTGCTTGCGCCTCCGCGTAGCGTCTGCGGACAAGCGGGCCGCCGCCCATCTCGTGGTGGCCGGCGTCTCCGTTCGTGACAGATACAAACTTGACTTTGTGTCCCTTTTGAACATATAATGCTGCGACCCCTCCCGCTTTGATGTCGCAATCATCTGGATGGGCACCAAAGACCAGAATTCTAAGCTGTCTTTGATTCATCAGATCCGTCCTTTCTGAGGCATTAACCAGGCATACTTAGGAGAATGAAGCATTGAAATGGAAGATTGAAGTGAGCTACAAACCTGACACGCCGGATGCGCTCGGCGAAGGGCTCCGTCAAGATATCGCCGACTTCGAGCTTGCAAGGGTGGAGTCCGTTCACACGGCCCACATCTATTGGCTGCAAGGAGACATCGATTCTCATGCCATTGAGCGCATCTGCACTGAGTTTCTCGCTGAGCCCGTGACACAGGATTTTGCTTACAGTGCCTCCAACAGTCATGTTACCGGAGGAAGCCGTCGTCCTCCGTTTTCCGCCGATAGCTGGACAATCGAAGTCCGATTCAAGCCGGGCGTAACCGATGCTGTCGGCGATAGTGTCCTCAAGGGAGTGCGTGACTTGGGGATTTCGGGTGTCCAATCCGCACAAACAGGGCAGAAATACTGGATTGAGGGGAATCTGGATCGATCACAGCTTGAAATGATTGCACAGCGTCTACTCGCGAATGAGGTCATACAGACATTTGAGATCTTGGCGGGAGATGGATAGCCTACCGTTTCTCGCCGGCGATTACCTGGGTAGCCGCCGTACCCAGAGGTAAAGCGCAAAGTTCATCCCACCGATAAAACCGAATATGTACGATTGCAGCCCTATCAAAATTTCGTACGATTGCTTCAAGAGTAGTCCGAAAAAAATCGGCACACCAAGCGCAAAGAACACGAAAACAGTCGTTCCTGTTGCACCTTTTGCCTCCCAAAACGTAATCTCGCATTTCAACACGCGCAGATAATCGCGCGCCCACATGCGCGCCGTCCATCTGCCGTGAATGTAGCCGAGGATCACACCCAACCCGAAGCCAATAGTGAGATTCGACTGGAGATCGGTATGTCTGACCAATATCAATGTTCCCCAGGCGGTTTGTCCCAGCAATGAAACCATCATGAAAGCAAGCAAGATCGGAGGCCTCATATAGAAAGGCAGCAGGCGTCGATACAGCTTGTTGAGTTGACGCGGGTCTTTTTTTCTGAGAGAAATCTTCACTGGATTTCCTTTCACCATACGTGAGGTGTGAAACGAAATGTGTAATGGCTAATGTTCTCATTTCCGCTCGACCCAACTTCTGACTCCGGTTAACCGCTTGCTTTTTTAATCTTCTAGCCCTTCCAGGAACATATCATTTTCCTCCGGCGTCCCAATTGTCACGCGCAAACAGTTCTGCAATGGTCCGGGGCGATCCAGGTTTCGAACCAGAACACCGTTTTCAAGTAGGCGTTGAAACACTTTCGGAGCGGAGCCGTCCGTCCGAAAGAGAATGAAGTTCGCGTCGGTGGGAAAGGGATGGACGCCACCCATCGCATCTAAGGCGTTAAAAACCCGTTCTCGCTCGCTCAGAATCAGTCGAATGTACTGACGAAATCGGTCGTGATGCTTGAGCAAGCACGTCGCAGCAACCTGTGAAAAACGGTTGAGATTATACGGCAACCGAACTTTGTTAATTTCGTGTGTGATTTCGGGACGTGCAATCAAGTAGCCGATTCGCAAGCCTGCAAGCCCGTATGCTTTGGAGAAGGTACGTGTGATAATCAGATTTGGGTATCGATCTCGCCCCTCGATAAAGGTTTGCCCGGAAAACTCGTAGTATGCCTCGTCGAGAAGGACGAGCGTGTCGGGACGGGACAGCATACGATGGATGACTTCTGCCGAAAAATTGTTGCCGGTCGGATTGTTCGGATATGAGATGAAAACAAGATTCGTCCTGTTGGTGTCAAGGTGAGACATCCACTCGTCTGCGTCCAAGTCGAACTGCGCGTTGAGGGGCAAGCCTACAGCTTTGAGCCGCGCAATTTGGGCAAGTATCCCATACATCGAAAACGTCGGGATTGGGAACGAGGCGCAGGCATCCGACCGTCCAAACGCTAACATAAAGTTGCCGATCAATTCGTCAGATCCATTGCCAACAACGAGCTCTGCTTTATCAACCCCTAGTCGCTCGGAAAGTTGTGTTCGCAGCAGATCTGAAGTCCCATCCGGGTAGCGTTGAAACGGGAGTCGAGCTATCTCCTCTGAAAGCTCTTGTCGGATTTCTGGCGGCAGATCAAACGGCGATTCGTTCGCATCGAGTTTGGCCCGGTGTGGCGGCTGATCGACGTGATAGGCTTTGAGGTCTGCGAGATCTGCTCGCAAAAACTGGCGAAGGTTCATTCATTCGTCTCGCTTTCTTTTATCTATCTGATTGTCTCGACAATCAAAGCGGAGATGTTTTGCGTTGCGGCGATGTGGATAACACGGAAGCCGGCGGCATGGATTCGTATGACCGGTGGTAGTCAGCCTTTTCACTGTGGGCGAACCGGCAGAGGCCTACGCCATCCTGCGGCAGGCACCGAGTTGGGGCGATCAGGAGATAGCAGAATTCGTGTGGTCTACACCGGCGGGGTATCAATCTCTTTCGCTATTGTTCGTTTTTTGGGGGCCATCGGATATTTTAACCTGTATTCATCCCGTGTGCAACAGAAAAATGGTTGTATCGTGGGGTTGTGCGCTTTTCCAGGCATCCTTCTCCCTTCCTTTGCGGCTTAGTGATGGCGAGTGAAATGGGTTGTTCACTCCGGGCTGAAATGCCCCGACGTTGTGGCTTGACAGTTTTATCAACTCACCGTATACTATACTTCGCGTGATATTGAAGGTACCACTAATTTTCATTAACAGTGTATAGGGGAAATGATATGAAAAGCTACCTGGAAGCCTGCGGGGTGCCGACTACCCCGATTGGGCAGACGGAAGTCCCGCGTCTCATCATGGGTATTCATCCCTACGATGGGTGCTCTTATCAGAATCAGGAGCGAGACGCTGACAACGGTCGCGCTTTCGACCGTGTCGGGAAGGTGACGGAGGTGCTTCGGTATGCCGTTGAAACCGCAGGAGTGACCGCTGTACAGGTGGATCACATGCTGCCGGTATTGGATCGACTCCATCTGCAGTCAGTCTGGGAAACGGAGCGAGAAACGGATACCCAGATCGGATTGGTGGCTTACATTCTGATACCTGTGGTGCTGGATGGCGAAATCGTTGCCTACTCCGAGCGCGCGCATTCGACCTTCTTCGCGCACAATGAGCGGATTGGCGGACAAGCCTTTGTAGACCACATCCAACAGGATGAGATTGTACGCTATAATACCGGCGGTTCGTTGGAAGCCCTGGCGACTCCCGCAACTGTGCCACCTTTCACACCGGAAGAAGCGGCGCGCTTCGAAATCGATTACGGAATCTTGGAGACGTACCTGGGGTTCTTCGCGGGATGTGACATCTTGGTCGCCGACCCCGGTGCGGAAATCGACCTGTTAGCGATGACCGGCCGATTTGATCTCATCCGCGAGTACATCGACTTTCTTCGAGGCCGGTTTAAGACGGTTATTACCAGCGTACACCATGCTGGCGTAACACTGCCACTCTTGGAAGCCGAGGGGATTGATATAGATGGATATCTCACAACCGTCAACCAGCCGGGGACTTTCATGTTCCCGACGCAGGACATCGCTCTCGATGCCATCCGGAATGTTAAGAAACCCGTTATCGCTATCAAGCCGATGGCAGGTGGCCGCTACCTGGGACACAAGGCTTTTGAGTTCGTGTTTGATAAGGTGGGAGTCGCGGCTTCGATGTTTGGGATGGGAACCCTCGAACAGGTCAGAGAAACAACGCAGGCGGCAAAGGAGGTCCTTGGCGCTGCTTGATCATTGGGTTCAACTGAATGACCCGCCCGTCAGAAATCGCCAAGCGGCTCGTCAACACACCCCAACTCGAAATTTGACAGGAGTCTACACAGAGGCTAACGCAGAAAAATCAGTCCCATCGCACCAAGCTGTCTGAAGGTGCGTTGTCTCAACTGCTTGCCCGGTAAGGATTTGCAGTCACCCACACGGTTTCGCACGCTTATAATATCAGGGAAAAAACTGATACAGCGGCGTATTGGTCAGGATGCTCAAAATGCCCCAGAGATTACTCAGCATATAATCGCCCAGCGCCAGTCCCAAAAAGAAGGGAATGGCGCGGCGATAAGCGTTGAGCCCACCGTAATGCAGGATAAGCGCCTTCAACCCCCAGGCGACAAATAAGCAACTCCACAGGTTATACATCCCCCAACTATCCGCCATCGCATAGCCGAGCGGGTGGAGCGACCACCACAGGAAGCGCGCTCGCAAGAACATCAATAAGACAGCTATGCCAAGTCCACCTCCCATAAACGCAAGCGCGGGACTATCGGTGCCCTGGGGATCGGTCAACCAGCTTTCAAGATGGGTATAGATCCAGCCCCGTTGCGTGGTCGGCCCCATGTAGTATCCCGATTCAGCGCCATGCCGGTAATAGTTATCTAGCAGAAACCAAAAGGTGACGGCAGCCCCAATCAGCGTTGCGAGCGCAATGGCAACCGCTGTATGACGCGGGTTGATATTGCGTCGCTCCGAGATTTTGAAGGCCTCCAGTTGCTCCGGCATCAGGTTGGTTCGGTTGGCGGAAGTGAAATGCATGTACAGCGTAAACACGGTGAGGCTGCCGGCGCCAAGTCGACGTGTGCCGAAGGCGTCTATGATCATGTGATGGGGGTCAACGTGGTTTTGAAAATCGTGGCACAAGAAGCCCATCTCGGCACGCAAGCGAGCGATCATTGTGCCCAATAGAAAGTAAATCCCGAAAAAAAGTGGAATGACCCACAGCGCCATACCGGCTTTGTAGGAAAAGATTGTCAGGAAGGCTGTACCCAACACGATGCACGCAAACGCGAGGCGATATGGCATCGGTTCACGGGAGTCATCCAGTTGCGACGGAGAGCCGCGAGGGCTGAGCAGATGACGCAGCAACCCTTTGAAATGTAATCTGCCGGTCCACAGGGCAACCGCTAACAACCCCAAATATACACCGAAACTCTGTTCGGCGATATAAGGGAAACGGGGTAGACTCTGCCAACCCATGAGGTTACCGATCATCAGTTCGATCTTGTAAATCCAGTAAAATACCCAGCATGAAAACAGTAGGTCTAGCGGCATGAGAAAGCTGATGCCAATGACGAAGGGGTAGAAAGAGATCTTTATACTTCCCATTGCGTTCCAGGGGCGATCTGTGAAATACTGATGGATGTACTGCCGTTTGACGGGGATATAGGGGAATACGGGGTAGATTGAATTGAGCAGGTTCTCGATACTGATCAGCGCGGCGAGCCCGAAGCCAAACCACATCAGTCTGTTCTTGAAGAATCGCGACCTGGGATTGGTCATCTCCAGCGGGAGTTGGATCAGGGGGTAAGTCAACCGTTCACGTTCCGTCCACTGTACGCGTAACAGCGTTGTGAGCCCCAACATCACGACCATCAACGCAAAGAGGAACGCAATCCACCCAACGGCAGGGATGAGCCACGCCCAAAAATATCCACCAACGTAGAGGTTTGTCCCGCCTTCATAGAAACCGGTCAGGGCGGTTTCATCTTGAACGGTGAGCCACCGTGGAAGGTGTTTCCAAAGCAGTTCCCGCCATTCGTTTTCGGGTGTGGCAAACCGAAAGGGGTGCCCCAAAATCGGAATCAAGATCTCCATCATGTCGTAAGAACAGAGACAGGAGACAAAGCACAACATGACATAGACGGTGAGAAGTTCTTGCTGAGAGATGCCGAGTGTCGGTGAGATCTTGACGAGGAAGTGGCGAATCAACAGTAGCCAGAAGACAGTAAAAATAACATTTGAAAAGGGATGGATGATTGTTGGGAAGGTATAGCGAACGACCTCAAGCTCGATGAGCCAGAACACGTTGATTGGTATGAGCACCAGAGCGATCAGGAGGGATTTGAGCGTTAAACCGTTCTGAAAGCTGCCAGACGTGTCTTTCATGAGCATGTCTCTTGAAAAACGGATTTTTCCCGTTGTGCGCGTTAACGATCCGCAAAAGAAAAGTCTATGTAACCATCTTCTTGACTACTACACTTGTTGCGCGTGAACAGAGAATTTCAAGTCTGAATGGGTGCTTGCATCGGAGGTGCACTTCAGCCAAAGCGGCTCAGTCGGAATCGTTCGATCGGATAAGGGGTCCTTCCATCAGTGGCGAGCTCAGCGAGAATTTTGCCAACGAGGGTGGAGAACTTAAAACCGTGACCTGAAAATCCAGCACCAACCAGGAGGTTTGGGTTCTTCGGGTGAGGACCGATGAGGAAGTCGTGGTCTGGTGTGAGGGTATACATGCAGGTCGCGCCCTCGACAAAGGAGACGTCGCTTCCGGGCATGATCTTTTCGAGCCACTGTTTCAAGTCATCCCGCTTTTGCAAGTCGAGTGTGCGGTCAACCGCTTCGGGTGAGGTCACACTTCCATGCGTATCATCAGCCACTTTGATTCCTGGACCGTGGTTCGGAAAGCCGTAGTATTGCGTTTCGTTGTCTGAGTAGACGGGCAAGCGGTCAGGCTGGTACGCGGCCGTATCTCGCGGTCGGAAGTAAAATTTCTGCTGTCGGGTGACGTGAAGTGGAAGCGAAAGCGCCTGAAGAATATCGGAAGCCCACGGTCCGGGGGTAACGATAAGTCGGGAGCAGCGATAGCGACCGGCGGACGTTTCTATCTCAGGTTGATCTTTGTCAAGGTCAATGTGATGCACGCGCACTTCCTCGTGAATCGTCGCCCCGAAACGCACAGCTTGCGACAAATGCGCCTGAACACAACGGTTTGCATCCAGGAAGCCGGCGCGAGGTGTATAGAAAGCGACTGTGTCCGCTGGAAGCCGAAGCGCGGGAAAGCGAGCGCCGACCTCTTCAGGCGTCAACACTTCGTAGGGCGTGTCCAGACCCTGCATCACGTGAACCTTGGCTTCAAAAGCTGCGTTACCTTTTCTCGCGAAATCCAGAAAACCACTGAGTGTGAGCAATTGTTCACCCGAGAGCGTCTCCAACTCCTGCCACAGCGGAAGCGATGCTTCAGCCAACTCGACGTATATTGGATCATGATAGAAGGTTCGGAATGCCCTGGAGTGTCCGTGGGAGCTGCCAAAGGCGTGGCCAGTGCGATACTGATCGATGCCGACCGGCGCCGCGCCCTGGCGAGCGAGATGATAGAGTGCGGCGCTCCCCATAGCCCCCAGTCCCACAACACAAACATCTTCGTTCCGCATGAGAAGCCTCCTCAGTTGACCCGGTTACGCGCTGACGTCCAGCGCGGCTAATAGGGATTGGACATAGGAGACAGCCTTTGCCTCCAAATTCTCACCCGGATGCCTCGGTTTGCCCAAATGTTCCGGATGCAGGATGCCCTGGTAACCCGCATCCCGCAAGGCAGCAACGATGCGGGAAAAATTCAGCCGTCCTTCACCAGGGGGCACTTCGCGGCCAGCAGGCCATCGCTCTGTGTGGTCTCGAAGCTGGCAGAAATGAATCCGCCCCGCAAACTCACCAACCAGCGCCGGCACATCGCCACCGACGATATCCATGCCGGTACACAGCGTTGCCCCGTTACATGGACTCGGCACCGCATCGATTAATCGACGCAGTTCCTTCCAGGTTCCCACCAGAAAGGGCCCACCCCATCCATCTGCGGTATAACTCCCGTAATCGTCAAGACGAACCCCTTCAGCGACTGCTCGTTCACGAATTCCGTCTGGCAAGAGTCGGTGGAGGCTGTGATTCCCGATACCGACCCCGTAGCTTTCCGCCACCGGAATCAGTTCGCGGTAGGTGTCGATAAGACCTGCCCAACACGCTTCGATCTGTTCGGCATCTGTCGGCTTGCCGAAGTCAACGTAGTGCAATACCGACGTGATGCCGACCTCGCCCAAAATCTCAATCATGCGCAGCATCGCGTCGATACAGCGTCGATCCCGGCTCAGCAGGATGTCGGGATTCGTTGCGCCCTGGCGCACCCAGATACGCGCGGGCCACTTCGCAAACCAATACGTGACGCTTGGAACTTCAATCCCGTTTTCCTCTAATCTCCCCTTGAATTCGCGGAGGCTGGCCGGATCTGGATACCCGTTTTTCTCATATCCAGCAAGGGACGCGCAACTGATAAAAACACGCTCGACGCCGAGTCGTTTGCAACGGTCAACCGTCGCTTGCACATCGGCCAATGCGCCGATTCCGACTTTCATGGGTTTCTCCTTCATCCGGAAAATTACCGGTCATGTCTTTTGACTCACAGAACAGTTCACGTGTGTGGCACGATGCAACTTGACTTTGTGTAAGGCGTTTGAATGTGCATGGTTTCCTCCATATCGGGGATGGACAGAGAGGCGAATGGGCGAATCTAAAAGCGGAAATGAGAAATGGAGGGGGAAGCATGGAAGATGAGGCGTAACCTTCCAATTTTCTATAAGGCGGGAGTTGCGGCATCACTATCCTCCCAATTTGCGCTTGACGTTGCTTGTGGGCAATGGTATAGTAAATCACGCTTTTTATTGTATCAGATTTTGGAGATTGATTCAACCGGATTATACGGCAAAAACGCCGTCTAATTACAAGTTAGGAGGCGGGGAAGCAACGATCGGTTGGGGAAAGATGACGCATTGAGACCAGAGCTTCACCCTTTTGTTGCTCTGTGAAAAATGTCATGCTTCGCAGATTTAAGGCGGGGCAAACTCACCGCCGTTGAACGCCAAAAACTTCCCCGTTCTGGACATCAGTTTTCGGGTTTTGTGTGGGGTTTGGTTTGTCCCTTCGCTTCGCTCGAGGGCAGGCTTCCGTGTTTCGGCAAATCCCCACCGCGCCTGAACTCGGGTCGTTATGCCGCATGACGGAGCGTAATATGAAGCCGCGCCTGTTTATTGGATCATCAACCGAGAATCTCGACGTTGCCTATGCTGCCCAAGAAGGTCTAGAGCATTCCGCCGAGGTAACAGTTTGGACACAGGGCATATTTGGAGTTTCGGCCTATC
>JAPUIP010000355.1 GCA_027296925.1 Candidatus Poribacteria bacterium
GTATGTACATCCCGTCCCAAACATTCCAACACAATCGGTAAGAGATGACCGGGCATGGTGACAACATAGACCACATCCAGGTCCACCTGATCCAACATCTCACGGTAATCGCGAAAGGCAGATTCCGGTTGATGTTCCGCCTTTGCCTTCTCCCGCCGTTCCTCGCTGATTTCCGCCACAGCGATGAGCTGCATCCGAGGTTCATCCTTAATCATTGCAAAGTGGCTTTGCGCGTGCCCACCGCAGCCGATAACGCCAACCCTCAGTTCTGCCATTATCAGTTCCCTTTCGATCGTGTCTATCTCCCCGTTCTGTATCGCGGTAGAGAGCATGATAGTTCTCCAGCCTTCTTGGCGTACCCCACTTGAATGATCTCATTGTAGCACACTCGCGAAAAAATAGAAAGCGAAAAAATCCGCCGTCCTCACGAGTGAATTGAAATGGGAACACCTGAAGCTTTCAAGACTGTACAAGCGGACAAGGAGAGTCAATTTTCTGAACTGTCGCGGCGAGAATTCTGGCGTGATCGAACGCGAGCGGTGGGAGGTCGGCAAGGGAAAACCAGCGGGCGTCTGCGGCATCGGAAGCAGCGATGACTTGCGCCTTTTGGCGATCGATAAGGCCGTAGTAAGCCACGGTGACCACCCGCCCACGCGGATCTCGATCCGGATCGCCGAATGCACCCACTTGAGCCAGTTGGATGCCGGACAGCCCCGTTTCTTCGCGCAATTCACGTTGTGCGGATTCCTCCAAAGATTCGTCCATCTCGATGAATCCGCCCGGAAACGCCCACTGGTCTTTGAATGGCGGGTTTTTGCGCTGAATGAGCAAGACCTCCCTATCCGCCGACTTTTCGGCGAAAAGCACAATATCAACAGTAACGGCGGGGCGTGGATATTCGTAGGTGTGCATGATATTTGTTAGGATACCATATCTCATCTTGTCCATCAAACAAAATCCGACGCCCATCGAACCCATTAAAGTTGATTTTTTCCGAACAATGATTCAGGTGAGATGTCTAATCCTGCAGAAAAACGCGACATGGAAAAAACCACTATCGTGAATACTTACATCAAGGAATCTTTTCAAAACTTGCTGAAGGAGAGAACTAAAATGAAACGGAAAGTTTTTGCCAGTACGCTCGTTGCCTTACTCATCATTGGTGTCATCGCATCAACCGCATTGTCACGCCCTTTTGGTCGGCATGAAAGAGGGATGCATTTCCCGGTGGAATTGCGCGAAAAGTTAAGCGAGGAACAGGTGAAGCAATTGCAGTCCCTCCAACTTGAAGTCCAAAAGAGTATGATTGCATTGCGGAGTCAGATACAGATCAAACGGCTGGAAATGCACCAGTTGTGGATGGCCGAATCGTTAGATGAAGATGCAATTTTACAGAAGACTCAAGAGATTTCGGCGTTGGAAAGCCAGCGTCACGAAAAGAGGGTCCGCCACCGGCTGGAGGTCGCCAAAATCTTAACGAAAGAACAACGAGAGGCCTGGATGCAATCAGCGCACTCGAAGCCGGAACGCCGTCGTGGTGACGGGCCTGATCGCAGGAGAAGACATCATCGCCGGGGAGAACCGCATCGCGATCAAGGGCATCACCACGGAGATGCTCCGAAGAATAACGGATAACCGCCGAAATCCCACATCATCAAAAAGCTCATGATTCATCACACATGTCGAATCATGAGCTTTTTTTGGGCCGTGATGCATGTCAGCCCCGCCGCTTTGATCTCTGACCGAAACTGCCCAGTCGTCTGCCACGTTGCTATTGATTGAATCGGACAAGCCGAGCACAATTATTTGAAGGTACTTCAGGCGAACGCCAACTAATGTTTTGCTAAGCCAAAGAGATGTGGGGTAAAATATATCCGTATTTTGATGCAACGCATCGGCAACCGGAGTTATATGGACTTTGAAAATATTAACCCGATACATCCTCAAGGAGTTTTTTCCTCCCTTCCTTTTAGCACTGCTCTGTTTTACTTCCTTCCTGCTGCTTAACGAAATCTTCAGGCTGACCAAACTCTTTGTGCGGAAAGGCATCAGTCCGCGCTATCTGATTGAACTGTTAATCTATGTTCTGCCAGCAACGCTTGTTATCACGATTCCGATGGCGACGCTCGTGGGGATTCTGCTTTCGCTCGGAAGGCTCTCGACGGACAACGAGATCACCGCGATGAAAGCGCATGGCGTCGGCTTCCACCAGATCTTGCTCCCGCTGCTGCTTGTCTCCAGCTTATTAAGTGTTTTCGATCTTTTTTTTATGGATTATGCACTTCCTCGCGGTAACGTGGCTTATGCCGCACTGAAGCGCGATATTAGCACGCGAAACTCAGCCTTCGTTCTTGAGGAAGGGGTTGTCATGAAGGAGTTGGAGCGGAAGGGACGGGTCTGGATGTACGAATCAACAGATCCACAGACGGGACGTTTGCAGAACGTGAAGGTATGGGATTCGATATGGTCGGGGCAACCTCGCTTCATCCATGCGACGGAGGCCACAGTCGGATTTAAAAATAAACAGGCATGGTTGACGCTCTATGATGGGGTTACATACGAGCCGATCTCTGGCAGTGACAACGGTTTTCGCACAACCGCTTTTGAAGAAGATCAGATTGCTCTCGACTTTACCGAAACACTGGAACGGAGAGAGTTTGAGTCTCAGAGCCCGCGAAGCATGGAAATTTCCCGTCTGAAGGCGCATATCACAAACCTCAAAAGGCGTTTGTCCCCAACGGAATCGGAATCGTACCTTATCGATAAATTGCGATATGCGCAGGTCGAATATCACAAGAAGTTTTCAATTCCCTTTGCCTGTTTTGTATTCGGTCTGATTGGGGTGCCGCTTGGACTAGTGGTGAAGCGGAGTGGAAAGATGGTTGGCTTTGGTATCGGACTTGGCCTCATTCTCGTATATTATCTACTACTACAGATTGGACAGGATACAGGACGGAACGGGGTCTTTCCTCCCGGCTTCGCAATGTGGTTACCCAACATCGTGATTGGAGCCGTTGGCTTAGGATTCACAGCACGAACCATTTTGGAAGGTAGATTGGAAACTCGACGAAGTGGAGGACAAAAGTTACCACCTATCTTTGATAAGGAGGAAACCCCGCAAGTCGGAGAATCAGATTGAGAATCCTTGACCGATATATTTTAACCGAATATCTGAGGGCATTCATATCAACACTTGCTTTCTTCATCGCGCTTGTGATTATTGTTCGATTACTTGACAAGGACATCAAGCGCTTTGATGAAAATTCCTCTTACATCACGGCCATTCAAATTGTCCTATATCAAGCCCCACGACGGATTATGGAGGTTGTTCCGCTGGCAAGTTTCCTCGCCACCTTTTTTGTGTTAGGACGGAAAGTTCAAAGCGGTGAAATCGCCGCGATGCAGACCGCTGGCATTAGTATTTATCGAATTGTCGCGCCGCTTCTCGTGTCCACCTTTTTAGTTTGCCTGATCTTCGTTGTCTTCTATAATCAGGTTGCTTCCCCTGCCTACCATCGTGCTAATCAGTTACAGAGAGGTGAAAAAATTTCCTGGCGGCGAAGCCGAAACGTCGTCTTCAAAGGGAAACATAATCGACTCTTCTATATTAGAGATCTAGACCTGGAGCACGCAACGATTGATCGGATGACCATTTATGAATTTCAGCCCAACGGCAGGATTTCGCAGATCATTTTCGCGCATACCGCCAAGTGGTCACCCAATGCGTGGCATTTAACAAAAGGGTTTATCCGTCGTTTTGATGGTGATGGCGAAATTGCTTTTGAGCCATTCGTGGCGAAGCAGATTGAGCGGGCCGAAGAGCCCGAACGATTTGCAGGGAGTGATAAGGATCTCCGGGCGATGAAGATCGGTGAGCTACGTCGCCAGATTCAGTATAAACGAAGCGCAGGACAAGCAACGCGGCGTGAGCAGGTCAGGCTACACCACAAACTGGCTTATCCTTTTGCCGCTTTCGTTGTGGTGCTGATTGGAGCTCCCATTTCCCTCCGATTTGGCAGAGCCGGATTTTTCGCGGGCCTGCTCATCGCCTTTTTCCTCGTCTTTATGTATTGGGGACTTTCACTGGCAACCCTCGAAGGACTGGGTGAAAATGGCAAGCTTCCACCGGCGGTAGCGTGCTGGGGCGCGAATGTGCTTTACGCAATTCTCGGAATCTTCTTGATTTACAAGACCCCTAAGTGAGCCATGCATAGGAAGCACGGGGGAAAGGAGAGCAAAAATCAGATTCATACCATCGCGTTTTGCACATCATGTGCTGTGGAACTCCATTGGATAATCGTGGTCCGGAGACCGCTCCTCCGTTATGATTGGTCGTTTTTTCTTTCGGCTGCGCAGTTTTACGCCGATTCCTCTCATTCTTGCCCTGATCTATTTTTCCCATCCCACTTCCATCTCGGTACTAGTTGGTGCAATTCTTCTCCTGCTCGGTGAGTGGCTCCGTCTGTGGGCGGTTGGCTATGCCGGAGGCGCGACCCGTTCCCGTACCTTAGGCGCCGCTCGAGATCTGGTGACAACCGGCCCTTACGCCTATATGCGAAATCCACTCTATTTTGGGAATCTCATACTCAGCCTCGGCGTCTGCGTGATCGCCAATGTTTACTGGATGATCATCGTGCTTATCGCAGGATATTTCGTGCAATACCTGCCCATCATCACTTCGGAGGAAGCATATCTACGTCAAGCCTGCGGCTCAGCATATCAAGCCTACTACACGGCTGTTCCCAGATTCGTTCCCCGATTTCGCAGCTACGCCAATCCTTCCACACATGAGTTTTCCCGCTCGCGCGCATTCAAAAGTGAAAAGCGGACGCTGACCGCAATCGTTTGTGTGCTCGCGCTGATTGTGGGGCGAGCCCTGCTGTAAATCGAATCCTGTTGTGGCGTGTCGGATTTACCAGGCGGTCAGCCGTGTCTCCGAATCGATAGTAGCCCTGCCGGACGAAAACGCATCATCAGAATCAAGATAATGCCAAAGATGAGATAACGTGCGCCACCAAAGGGGCGTAAAAGTTCGCCTAACGATCCGAGGATTGCCGCACCGACAATGGAACCGCTGATGCTTCCCATTCCGCCGAGCACGATCATGCACAAAATGAGAATCGATTCCCAGAATTCAAATGCGCCGGCGCTGATGTTGACCTGAAATTGTGCGAAGAACGCGCCACCGACGGCGCCGATCGCTGCGCTCACTGCAAAAGCAAGGGATTTATACTCGCGCAGATTAATCCCCATGCTTTCTGCCGCACGCTCATCCTCCCGGATGGCTGCCCACGCTCTGCCCACCCGCGAATGCTGTAAGCGGTGAACGACGACAATCGTGAGAATTAGCAAAATCAGGATATGGTAATACTGTTGCCAGTAGTGGTAAAGTTCGTGGCCAAGAAGGTTCGGAGCGGGAATGTCCGTTACAAATCCGTTCGGGCCACCGATCAGCCACTCCTCATTTTTCACGACGCGGAAGAGTAACTCCGAGAAGCCGAAGGTCACGATCGCGAAGTAATCCCCCGTCAGTCGCAAGGTGGGTGCACCGCGTAACAAGCCCCAAATTGCGCCGTTGACCGCAGCAATCGGCATCGCAACCCAATAACTCCAACCGAGCCGCGCCATCAACAGCCCCGCTGTATACCCGCCGACAAGGTAAAATCCCACGTATCCCAAATCAAGCAAACCGGTAAATCCCGGTACGATGTTAAGCCCCAAAGCGAGCAGCATGTAGAGGTATGCCTGCACAAGAATCCGGAGCATGTAGTCGCCACTGGGTATCGGCAAGGAGATGTCGCGGTCGGATGCCCATTGGACGAGGAGATCGGCACTATAAGTCAGCAGCGGCAGAAGGCAGACAACGATAAAGAGAATAACGATTTTTGTGGATAACTTAACTCGCATGGTGGTGGTTCATCGAACTGTTTGCATCGGCGATTTTTAGTCGTGTTGCTTCCACTTCAAAGAATTTAAGCCACTCTTCCATCGGAGCCGGACGCGGGATAAACTCCTCTTCATCTCCCTCCTCGTATACAACCTCCAGATACAAGGCAACAGCTTCCTGTAAATTTCTCCTGGCTTCATCAGCAGTCCCGCCTTGAGAAGCAACATTAAGTTCCAGGCATAGTGCGGAATATAGATCGTCATCTTTTTCAATAAGACAATGTAAAGTCATTTCTACATCTCGATTGCATCAGGGCGGGCCTTCGGATAATTACTATGCCCGCGTTGCCGTCGATTTTCCAAGCAGACCGGAGGGACGAAAAATAATGACGAGGATCATGATGATGTAAGCGATTGCCACGCGATATTCGGAAGAGATGTAACCGGCGCCGAGGACCTCAGCAATGCCGAGGATGACACCACCGAGCATCGCTCCCGTGACATTGCCAATTCCACCGAGGACCGCCGCTGCAAATGCGGAAACGCCTTTATAGTAGCCCATCGTTGGTTCAACGACTTCGCGCAAGCCCACCATCACACCAGCGACTGCACCTAGCGCCGATCCAATGGCGAACGTCACTGCGATAACGTGATTCGTGTTAATCCCCATCAAGTTCGCAGCGACTTTGTTTTGGGCGCAGGCTCGCATCGCCTTGCCGATCTTCGTTAAATAGATCAGCCGATTTAAACCGATCATTAAGCCGATTGCCAGCACGATAATAAAGAGGTCGAGAAACGAAAGTTGCGCACCGCCCGGCAAGATGATTTTGTTTGCCACCAGAAAACTGGGTCTTGTTTCGACAGGAAATTTACGCAATTTTGCTGTCCAGATCATGCGGGCGAGATTTTGCAGCACAAGGGACATACCGATCGCGGTGATTAACGCGGAGAGGCGTGGTGCATTGCGGAGTGGACGGTAGGCGATGAAGTCGATGAGCATCCCCATTAGAGCGCACAACAGCATGCTGATTGGTAAGGCGAGCCAAAAGGAAAGACCGAGCGTCGTGACACAGAAGAAGGCGAAATACGCACCGAACATGAAGATTTCACCGTGTGCGAAGTTGATGAGTTGGATGATGCCGTAGACCATCGTGTAGCCCACGGCGATCAGGGCGTAGATGCCGCCGAGCACGAGTCCATTAATGATTTGCTCTAGAAATTGTGTCATGAAGCTTGGGTCTTCTCCCCTGGGTAATGGGTTATTTTACGCTACATCTCCGTATCGAGCATCTGCTTTTCGGCAGGAACAAACTTGCCATCATGCACGACCTTGACGTAAGCGGGCTTAATGCAGTCGCCATTCTTATCGAAGTAGGTTAAACCCGTGATACCTTCATACCCTTTTTCGGGAGTTGTCATCGACGCCAGATACTTCTGGATCGCTTTGCGATTCTCGCCCCCCTTTTCGATTGCCTCGACAATCATGCCAACCGCATCGTAAGTCAATGCCGCCCAGGTATCAGGAGCAACACCGTATTCTGCTTCAAACGCTTTGGCAACTCTCTGCGCTTCGGACCCGCCGAGTTCAAATACAAACGGCGTCGAAACATACGTGCCGTCGGCGGCATCGCCGGCGATCTCGAGGAATCCTGGGGAATCCACACCATCCGCTCCGAAAAGCTGCACGGTAATGCCGACCTCACGGGCTTGTGACGCGATTAAGCCGGCCTGGCTGTATAACCCCGAGATAAAAACCAGATCCGGATTTTTCGCTTTAATGCTTGTGAGTTGCGCCTTAAAGTCGGTGTTATCCCGATCATACGCCTCTGTCGCGACAATATCGAGCCCCAATTTTTGGGCGGCGTTGGTGAAACCGTCTTTGAGCCCGCGCCCGTAATCGTCGTTATCAAAGAAGATGGCGATTTTTTGAATATCCGTCAATACGTTTTTGATATATTTCGCCACAAACCCGCCCTGAAAATCATCGCGATAGAGATTCCTGAATGTCCAATCGCTGCCTTCACAGACGCGGACATTGGTGGAGCCGGGGGAAAGCTCAACAATCCCCGCGCGTTTATAGATCGGTTTCCCCGCCAAGGAACAGGAACTGTTAAAGTGCCCAACGACCGCAAGGATATTCCGGTTGGTCGCAATCCGCGTTGCAACTAGGCTGGCCTCTTTGTCTTTACCGGCATCATCCTCAAACACGAGCATGAGCGTTTTACCGTTGACGCCTCCGGCGGCGTTAATCTCTTTTGCCCTGAGCTCAGCGCCGCGTTTTATCATCTCACCGAAAGCGGCGATATTCCCTGTGAACGGACCCGCGACAGCGATTTTGATCCCCTCGACTTTCTGCTCACAACTCATAAACGTAAAACTCATAACCACCAATGCCACAAGAGAAATTGTGCTAAAGTTCGCTCTGGTTTTCATCTGTACCTCCTTGGATTATTTCTGGATAAAAAATTGCCAGCAACGAAACCGAACTCAACTTTTCATTGCTGGCAATTAAATAAGAACTGGATAACGCACACTATAGCAATTTACTCTTCTACATTCACAATTTGCCGAAAATCAAATTCGAACTTGACTTTTGAGCGTTGTTTTTGCTGATTGACAATCAGGACTTCCGGCAGGATGACTTTTACATCTGTCGCACCAAGAGCAAGCCGATCAAAGACCAGAAGTCCGTCACGTTTTGCCCCTGAGAAAAGCCTACCCCCATCAAAGACCGTTTCACGTGCAACCGTACGTGCATGATTGACAGCGTTCGGATCTGGATAGTAGTCGTACACCCGGTACGGGGGATAAGCATAACGGTAGCGATAGGGATAACGGTAATGATGGTAGGGGTTATGGTAGTAGGATCCCGGGTAAGGATAATATCGGTATCCGACATTGGACACGGTTTGCGGTCCCCCGTTTCCGTACACATCCCGGAAGTAATCATAGGGAAGAGAGGCGTATTGATAGCCGTTCTGATCAATCAGGATCGCCGTCGGATCGACAATAACTCGTTGGTTATCAGTGTTCTCAATGCGGATGCCGAAAACGGTATACAGCGGTTCGACGTTACCCCAGCGGTCGATTCCGATGTAGGGATTAATCCGCGCATCCTCCGTGAGTTCAAACAACTCCACTTCATCGAGCGGTTCAAGGGTGATCCGAACCCCCTTCTGCTCTATGGTGATTGAGCCTGTCTGCGCATCGATCTGCGCCTCTTCTTTGCCGGCGACGGGCTCCATGTAAATCTCAACGTGTGGCTTTGGCGCGCATCCCACCAAAATGCTGATTGCCGTGATGCAGGCAAAAACTCCCAAAATCTTTCGGTACATCGGTTATTCACTCCTTAAATTTTCAAGCACGAAAGGTTAGGATGCCACAGATTGGGAATTCCGAATTTTGAAAATCTCAATCCGCGCAATATGAACAGTTCGTGCGAAAGCGTTAAAAAGTGGTTGATATACACTCTCATACAAGTTGTCAGCATTGGTGGATAATGCCTTGAAAACTGCTATAGTTTAACACAGAAGGTGGGGAATTGCAATCGCTTTTCCAACTCACTTTTTTCAGTTGCCTCAGACATGCAGACGGTGTATAATCTACCCCAAATTTGGATTCAACCCGATTTTCAAGCCGGGGTTGATGAGCCGCTGAGTTGGCGTAAGGCTGCAATGCGCTGAAGCACCGGCGGGTGACTGTAGTTGAGAAATACGGTTAACGGATGCGGCGTCAGATTCCCGAGATTGGAAACGGACAGGTTTTTCAAGGCAACCATTAGCGGGGCTGGGGAAGCGATTGTCTCAGCGGCAAAAGCATCGGCTTCGTATTCGTGCTTACGAGACATATAGTTGATGCCAATGGAAAGCACCAGTTCAATTGGAGAATAGAGGAGACTAAAGAAAATCAGCCCGGCATAAGTCGAAGTTTCCTCCATCCGAAACGCATCAAAGAGGCCCCTGTTTTCCACAAATTGTGAGAGGAGGAACAGCAGCATTCCCATATGCAGGATCGACAGAATGGTCCCTTTCAGGATATGCTTCTTCGCGTAATGGCCGACCTCGTGGGCGATGACCGAAACCAGTTCTTCCGTGGAATGCTTGTCAATCAACGTATCAAATAGCGCAATCCGCTTTTTCTTGCCGAAGCCGCTGAAATAGGCGTTGGAATGCGCCGAACGCTTCGAGCCGTCCATAACGGAAATTTCTGTGAGCGGGAAGTTCACTTTTTTAGCGTATTGCTGAATGGCATCTTTCAATTCGCGATCTGCCAGCGGGGTAAACTTGTTGAACATCGGCGCGATAAGCGTCGTGAAAAGTGGCGGCGCAATGACGATGAAAAGCGATACCATTCCCCACGCATAAACCCATGCGTAGACACCGGTTTTCTCAAAAAAGTATAGAATGCCCCCAAGCAACACAGCACCTAAAATGATGACCAGAAAGTAGGTTTTAACCTTATCCCACACAAAGGTTCTGATGGTCATCTTGTTGAACCCAAATTTCTCTTCAATGACAAAGTCGGTATAGAGCGAGAATGGGATTGAGATGATTTCCCGCACAAAATAGAGCGCGGCAAAGAAGATTAAACCGGTGGGGATTGGTGGCAGGCTCAATCCACGGACAAGGTTATCGACATAATTGAATCCATCCAGCAGGATGAAGGCTAGAATTAAGACCAGATCAAATGTTGCCGACACATAAGCAAATTTGGCATAAGCGCGGGTGTACTCCTGGGATTGGCGATATTTCTCCTCGTCATAAAAGCCTCTGAATTCGTCGGGCAGTTTTGCGTCCAGCGCTTTTAAGTTGAAATAGCGTGCAATGCCACGGAGCACAAATTCGCCAATCAGCGCAGCCAGTATGATCGCGAGATAGATGTTCATAAAATTTCCTCAAAGGATCAATCGACGAGACAATTTTGAAAACGAAACGGTATTACAATAACATCCATATCGTATGAAACGCAACTTGATATGCGAACCGATTAATCATAGGGAGGCTAGACGATGCGGTTAGCACCGGAGCAGGTCCGCCATTTTCGGGAACAAGGGTATATCGAGAGCCCGCACTTCTTCTCACGGCGAGAGGTAAAGGCGATGCAGGCTGAATTGGATCGTCTGCATCGGGAAGGGATGCTGCGCAATGTCGCGACCAATGGCAATGGAGAGACGCACTCAAAAACGAAGTTCAACTTTCAGATCTGTCCGATCTATCACAAGAGTAGCTTCTTCAGGGCGCTACCGTTCGACACCAAAGTCGTCGAAACCGTGACGCAACTTATCGGCGACCGGATCATCGCGCATCTGGATCAGATCTTTCTGAAGCCCGCCAGAACGGGGTCGCCCACCAATTGGCATCAGGACAACGCTTACTTCAAGATTAGCGATCCGTTGCGCGGTACAGCAATGTGGGTCGCCATCCACGACGCAACGGTCGCGAATGGGACCATCAAGGTCATCCCCGGC